>DASVRH010000001.1:0-2764 GCA_036388715.1 Solirubrobacteraceae bacterium
CGGCCAGTCGGAGCTGCACGTCGTAAGCCTCGTTGACCGAAGCGTCGTGGTAGCGCGTCACCTCCTGGTCGCCGCCGACCATCACGCGCAGGCTGTTCGCCACGTCGGCCGTCGAGACGCCGAGCGAGGCGGCGCGCTCGCGGTCGATCTCGACGCGCAGCTCGGGCTTGTTGAGCTTCAGGGTGGTGTCCGCGTCCACGATGCCGCCTAAGCGGGCCGAGCGGTCGCGCAGCTCCTCGGCGTAGCGCGAGAGCTGTCCGAGTTCGGGGCCGCGGATGACGAAGTCGATGTCGAAGCGGCCGCCCGCGCCGAAGTTGAACGACTGCGCGTTGCGGACGCCGACGCGCATCGGCGCGTACTTCTGGAGCCGGCGGCGCACCTCCTGCATCACGTCCTGCTGCGTGTAGTTGCCGCGGAACGCGTGCAGCGGCGTGCCGTTGACGAGTTCGTGCCAGAGGCGGCCGAAGGAGAGCGTGCGCTCCTCGTGCGGCGCGACGCGGACGTAGAGGTCGCCCTGGCCGACGCCCCCGAGGAAGCCGCCGCCCGCGGTGGCGAGGACGAGCCGGACGCCGGGCGTCTTCATGATGTCCTGCTCGACGGCGAGCATCGTCTCGTTCATCGAGGGGAGGTTCGTCCCCTCCGGCGCGTTGACGTTGACCTCGAACTCCGCCTCGTCGACGTTCGAGGGGATGAACTCCTGCCTGACGGCGCGGTAGAGCGGCACGCTCGAAGCGACGACCAGAATCGCCAGCGCCGAGACGGCCAGCCGGTGGCGCATCGAGAAGGCGAGCAGGCGCGTGTACGCGCGGTCGATGTAGCCGTAGAAGCCGCCGCGCGAGCCCGCTTTCGCCCCGACTTCATCCCCGCCGTGCCCGTGCCCGCCGCCGTGGCCCGTCGCGTCCTCCGCGCGCAGCAGCCGCGCCGACATCATCGGCGTCAGCGTGAAGGAGACGAGCAAACTCACCATGATGGCGACGGCCGCCGTGATGCCGAACTGGTAGAGGAAGCGGCCCGAGATCGAGGACATGAACGAGACCGGCAGGAAGATGACGACGAGCGAGAGCGTCGTCGCCAGCACGGCCAGCCCGATGTCGGCCGTCGCCTCGCGCGCCGCCTCCGTCGCCGTCATGCGCTTCTCCTCGACGAAGCGGAAGATGTTCTCCAGGACGACGATGGCGTCGTCGATCACGACGCCGACCATCAGCACGAGCGCGAGCATCGTCACGCTGTTCAGGGTGAAGTCGAGCGCGCGCATCATGGCGAAGGTCGAGACGACCGACGCCGGGATGGCGACGGCCGCGATCAGCGTCGAGCGCCACGAGCGCATGAAGAGCAGCACGACGAGAGAGGCGAGGATGCTCCCCAACACCAGGTGGACGGTGATCTCGTGGAGCGCCGCCTCGATGTAGCGCGACTGGTCGCGGATGACCTCCATCTTCACGTCCGAGGGGAGCTGCCCCCCGACGCGCGCGAGGGCCTGCTTGACGCCCCCGATGACCTCGATGGTGTTGGCGCCCGACTGCCGCTGCACCTGGAGCGTCACGGTCGGCACGCCGTTCAGGCGCGCGAGCGAGCGCTGCTCCTTCGTGCCGTCCTCGACGCGCCCCACGTCGCGCAGGCGCACGGCCGAGCCGCCGAGGTTGGCGATGACGAGGTCGTTGAAGGCGCGCGGGTCGGTGACGCGCCCCATCGTGCGCAGCGTCAGCTCCTCTTTGCCGGTCGTGACGTTGCCGCCGGGGATGTCGGCGTTCTGGCGCCCGAGCGCGGCCTGCACGGACGTGATGGGGATCTGGTAGGCTTCGAGCCGGTCGGCGTCGATGAGGACGTTGATGGCGCGGTCGAGGCCGCCGACGATCTGCACCTGGCCGACGCCGCCGACGCGCTCGAACTGCGGGCGGACGATCTTGTCGGCCAGCTCGGTCAGCTCGCGCAAGGAGCGCTCGCCCGTGAGCGCGACGGTGATGACGGGCGCGCTGTCGTTGTTGAACTTCTGGACGACGGGCGGGCGCTGGCGCGCGTCCTCGGGCAGCTGGTTGATGACCGTGGCCACGCGGTCGCGCACGTCCTGCGCCGCCGTCTCCAGGTCGCGGTCGAGCTTGAAGGTGGCGATGACGAACGAGGTGCCGGGCGCGGAGACCGAGCGCAGCTCGTCGATGCCCTCGACGGTGTTGACGGCCTCCTCGATGGGCTGCGCGATGAGCGTCTCGACCTCCTCGGCGGACGCGCCGGGCAGCAGCGTGCGCACGCTCACCGTCGGCAGGTCCACCGACGGGAACCGGTCGACGCCGAGGCGGAAGTAGCTCGCCGCGCCGACGACGACGAGCGAGAGCACGATCATCGCCGCGAAGACCGGCCGCCTGATACAGATTTCAGCGAGCTTCTGCATTTCTCAGTTCTTCTTCTGTTCCGCCGCCGCCTTCAGCCGTCCGGCCACGTACTCGTCCGCCGCCGAGCCCTTCCCCACTGCCGGGTCAAGGTCATAAGCCGCGCGGAAGTTTTCGGCCGCCGCGTCGGGCCGCCCCTTGCGCGCGAGGAAGTCGCCGAGCAGCTCGCGCAGCCTCGCGTCCTTCGGGTGTAGCTCGACGCCCGCGCCGACGAACTCGACCGCGGCGTCGTAGAACGGCGGGCGGCCCAGCCAGCGCCCGCCGAGTTCGAGGAAGGTCCCGGCGCGCGCCACGCCGCCGGGGTTCGACTCGTACGCGCGCCGGAAGTAGGCGGCCGGGCGCTCGTAGTCGCCCAGCGCCTTGAGCGCGGCGGCGCCCCC
>DASVRH010000002.1:0-1928 GCA_036388715.1 Solirubrobacteraceae bacterium
GCCCCCGGCTCATCTGGTCCTGAGGGGCGGGACGTCGGACGGCGCGGCACACGCGCACGCCGCGGATGCGTGCTGCTTCCACGCGAATGCGAAAGCGGAGCCATGCGAGGGAACGAGGCGCCGGTCGGTCGGCGCGCCCACGCTCTGCCTATGCAAGACGCCGGGCCAGGAGGGGCTTGGCCGCGCTGATGCTCCTCGTCCAACGGAGAAGCCCGGTCCGCGCGAACGTGACGCTCGCTCCTCTCCTGATGCATCACCCTGCTTCGGCGGCCGCGCCAAGGCCGCCGCCTGTTGAGAAGCGACGCCTCGGTTTGACCCTGAGCTCAGACGCGGATGCGCGGCTGGATCAGCGCCTCCTGGGCCTTCGCCGCGCACAGGGCGTATTAGCATCATGCCCAGCAGGCACAGGGAGATTGGCGAGCATGGATCCGGAAACCTCCATCGCGGAGCATTGGGCCGACCGGGACGTTTATGGTCTTATCGTCTCGGCGCTGGAGCGAGCGTCGAAGTCTCTGGATTCGTTGACCGTTGAGGATCTGGCGCCGGTCGACCACTTCCACGCGCGTGGGTTCCCGGCCACCGTCGATCTCGCGGATCGGCTGCCTGTCGAGCCCGGCGACCACCTGCTCGACATCGGCTGCGGGGTCGGTGGCCCGGCTCGCTACTTCGCGCAGCGCTTCGGGTGCAAGGTCAGCGGGATCGACATCACCGGGCCGTTCGTCGACGCGGCGAACAAGCTGACCGCGCTGCTCGACATGGGCGACAGGGTCTTCATCGAGCAGGGCGACGGCGAGCGGCTGCCCTACGACGACGGCACGTTCGACGGCGCCTATGCGCAGCACGTGACCATGAACGTCGCCGACCGTCCGCGCTTCTTCGGCGAGGCGTGGCGCGTGCTGAAGCCCGGCGGGTTCTTCGCGCTCACCGAGCACGGCCTCGGGCCCGTGGGAGGCCCGCACCATCCCGTGCCCTGGTCGGAGGACGGCACGGGCGAGTTCCTCGTCACGCCGTCGGAGACCCGCGAGCTCCTCGCCGCCGCCGGGTTCGTGGACATCGAGTGCGAGGACACCGGCCCGAAGTACCTGGCCGCGTACCGGGCCGCGCTGGAGCTCGCCGGCCGGGGTGAGCTGCCGCCGCTCGGCCTGCACGTGCTGATCGGCCCGACGGCGCCCGAGAAGATGCGCAATTCCGCCCGCAACATCGAGGAAGGGCGCACGCATCCCGTGCAGATAGTGTGCGGTAAGCCGTCCTGAGCTGACTGGGGGATTGACCGCGTGCCGCCAGCCGGTCGTCGGCTAATGGCGACGCCTCCTCCAGCCGCAGAGCAGTCGCCCGGAGCGAGGCTTCCCTCGCCTGTGGAGTGGACGAGCAACAGAAGCGCCACTCGGCCCGACCCGTTGCATCCAATGCATAGGCACGACGTGGGCCGCGCGCGAGCTCCCGATCGGACGGAGCTCGAGCACGTCGCTATCGCAATGAGGCTTGCTGTTTCGATTCGGGTCGTCGGTGACGTCCGACGCCGCAGAGAAGGTCCCGACCGGCGGCGAGCTGACTCTCTTTGAGGCTGTCGGCCCGGACCCGGGCTTGACTTCCTTTTGTTGTGTCGCTCGTCGCCGGTCGGGGATGTCCGGCGTGACTTGATAGGAGCGTGGCACCGCCCCAAGCAAGCCGTGTCC
This sequence comes from Solirubrobacteraceae bacterium, assembly GCA_036388715.1. GTDB lineage: Bacteria > Actinomycetota > Thermoleophilia > Solirubrobacterales > Solirubrobacteraceae > CADCVT01. The sequence continues at coordinate 1,677 of DASVRH010000002.1, forward strand.
GCCGGAGGTCCACCTCAACGAGACAAGAGGAGGACGACGTCAATGATGGTGCTCGGTGCGGACATGCACAAGCGCTCGCACACGATTGCGGGTGAAGAACAGGATCCGGCAGGGACGTCACGATCGCCTCGGCACTCAGCACCACGAGGATCCCCGGTTGGCTTCCAGCCCGCGCTGATCCGACGTCGCGGATTCAGCGCCTGGCCTCGTACCTGGTCAGGAGCCCGCCGTCGGGAAACGTCCGGGTCTCCG
>DASVRH010000003.1:0-1651 GCA_036388715.1 Solirubrobacteraceae bacterium
GCCGGCCAGCGCCCCATCGAAGCGGCGCACGAAAACGCCGTCGAGGCCGAGGCGCCCGAGCACCACGAGCTTCACCGGATCGGGCGTGAGCCGGAAATGCGGGACGTCGGGGCGGAAGAAGGCTTGCGGGTGCGGCTCAAAGGTCATCACCGCCGCGGGTCCGCCGTTCTCGCGGGCCTGCGCCTCGGCCACGGAGATCAGGTGCTGATGGCCGCGGTGCACTCCGTCGAAGTTGCCGACCGCGACGACCGCGCGCGCGAGCGCCGGCGGCACGGGATCGCCGTCGCGGCAGACGGTGAAGTGCCGCTGCGGCGCGGAGCTTGCGTCGACGATCACCACGTCAGCGTGTCCACGACGGCCGTCGGGCGCACCTCCTGGCCGGCAAGCCAGCGGCCGACCCTCGCGGGGTCGAGGGGCCCGTCCTGCGCCCCGATCTCGGCGGCGTGGATGCCGCGGGCAACGAGGAGCGAGTCGATGCCGAGCGCCGCCGCGCCCGCGATGTCGGTGCGCATGGCGTCGCCGACGGCGAGGACGCGGTCGACCGGGACGCGCTCGCAGGCGAGAAGCCGGGCCGAGATCGCAAGCGCCTCGTCATAGACGGGCCGGTGCGGCTTGCCGGCCCAGTACACGTCGCCGCCGATCGCCTCGTAGGCGGCCGCGATGGCGCCCGCGCAGGGGACGAGCCTGTCGCCGCGCTCGACGACGATGTCGGGGTTGGCGCACAGCATCCATAACGAGCGGGCCCGCATGGCCGCGAGCGCGTCGCCGTAGTCTTCGACCGTCTCCACCTCGTCGTTGTGGAAGCCCGAGCACACGACGTAGTCGGCCTGCTCGACCGCGCCGAAGCGCACGGCAAGGCCCGCGAAGATGGCGAGGTCGCGCTCAGGGCCGAGGTGGTGCACGACCTGGCCCAGGCGCTCGACCACGGCGGCGCGGGTGAGGTCGCCCGAGGTCAGGATGGCGTCGTAGGCGGTACGGGGCACGCCGATGCGGTCGAGTTGCGGCGCCAGTGCCGCCCCGGGACGAGGCGCGTTCGAGATCAGCACCACCCGGCCGCCGCCCGCGCGGTAGCGCGTCAGGGCGTCGGAGGCGCCCGCGAAAGCCGTGATGCCGTTGTGGAGCACGCCCCAGACGTCGCAGAAGACGACGTCGTAGGACGGCGCCATTCCGGCAAGCCCGGCGACGATGTCGATGTCGGCGCCTGCGGCGGGTTGCGGGCTCATGGATGCCTTGTCGGTGGAGCGGGGCCGGTAGGGCGAGCGGCCGGCATTGTCAAATGTCGCCGTCGCGCGTTGACCTTCGCCCGCGGCCCCGAGCCGCCGCAATCGAGGAGGACGTCGATGAGCGAGCCGCGCAAGGAACTGCTCATGCAGATCGACAACATGCGAAGCGAGCGCTGCGCGCAGGCCGTGCGCGACGCCTTGCGCCGGCTCGATTCCGAGGCCGAGGTCTCGGTCGATCTGGCGCACCAGCGCGTCGCGATCACGACGCGCGCCGAAGCTCTCGTGGTCGCCGAGGCGCTGAGTGCGGCCGGGTACGAGGCGCGCGCAATGACACTCTGACGTGCTTTGCGGGCGCGGGCGCGGCTGCTAGAACGTCGCGGTCCGCCGCACACACGAACGAGAGACGATTATGTCGAGCGCCCAGGGCC
>DASVRH010000004.1:0-4531 GCA_036388715.1 Solirubrobacteraceae bacterium
AGCCCATCCCCGCCAGGCCGTTGGCGATCAGCACCGTGTTCGGCTCGTGCGCGGGGAACATCCGCCCGATCCACAGCTTGTGCAGGCCGACGTCCGAGATGAGCATGTCGGTCGGCCCGAGCGCCTGGCGGATCTCCCACAGCGCGCGCGGCGGCTGCATGGGGAACTGGTCGTCCTCCTTGGCCGCCTCGAAGCGGCCGAGGATCACGTCCCGCAGCCGCTGCGACCCGCCGGAGTGCGGCACGTCGCGGCACTCCTCGGCCAGCCGGGTCAGCACGTGGTAGATGTCGCCGAAGAGCTCGACCTCAGGCTGGAAGTTCTCGTCGATCTCGGCCGGGACGGAGTCGATCATCACGATCTTCTTGTCGCGCTTGGGGTTCCAGTGCTTCGGCGCGTGCTCGACGAGGTCGTAGCCGATCGCGATCACGACGTCGGCGTCCTCGAAGCCCGCCATCGCGTAGTCGCGCGACTGCAGGCCGACGGTGCCGAGCGCCTTGGGGTCCTGGTAGTCCATGACGCCCTTGCCCATGAACGTCTCGGCGACGGCGATGCCTGTGGCGCGGCTGAACTCGCGCAGCGCTGGCGCGGCGCCCGCGCGGACGACGCCGTTGCCGGCGAGCGCGACGGGGTTGATCGCGTTGCGGATCAGGTCGGCCGCCTTCAGCAGCTCACGCGCGCCGGGCTCGGGCTTGACCGGCCGCCGGCGCGGCAGCGGCTGCGCGTCGAGCTCCATCGCCATGACGTCCTCGGGCAGCTCGAGGTGGGTCGCGCCCGGCTTCTCGGACTCGGCGACCTTGAACGCCTTGCGGACGACCTCGGGGATGATCTCCGGGCTCGTCACCTGCGCGTTCCACTTGGTGATCGGCCGCATGACGTCGACGAGGTCGATGTACTGGTGCGACTCCTTGTGCATCCGCTCGAGGTCGGACTGGCCGGTGATGGCCACGAGCGGCGCGCGGTCGAGGAACGCGTCGGCGACGCTCGTGACGAGGTTCAGCGCGCCCGGCCCGAGCGTCCCGAGGCAGACGCCGGCGCGGCCGGTGAGGCGGCCGTACATGTCGGCCATGTAGGCGCCGCCCTGCTCGTGGCGGACGGGGACGAACGAGACGGACGAGTCGGCCAGCGACTCGTTGAGGTCGAGGGTCTCCTCACCCGGGATCCCGAACACGTACTTGACGCCCTCGGCCTCCAGGCACTCGACGAAGACGTCCGATGCACGGCGCGCGCTCAATCTCCGACCCCCGGATTCCGATCACTTACCTTGGGACCCATACCGCAACCTTGCCCGATTTCCCGAGTCCTCACAGTCTGATGCGCCCTCTGCTCCCCACCACCGCCGTCGTCGTCGCGCTCGCCGCTCCGGTCAGCGCCGACGCCGCGACCTCGCTCGTGATCAAGGGCGCCGGGTTCGGGCACGGCGTGGGGATGTCGCAGTACGGCGCGATGGGCTTCGCCGAGCACGGCCGCGACCACCGCGAGATCCTCGGCCACTACTACTCGGGCACGCAGCTCGGGCGGCTGGACCGCACGCCTACCGTGCGCGTGCTGATCCAGTCCAACCAGGGCTCGGTCCGCTTCACCGGCGCCGCGCGAGCGGGCACGCGCCGTCTGCGCTCGACCTCCACCTACAGCGCCACCGCCTACGGCAGCTCGCAGGTCGTCCTGCGCTCGGCCTCGGGGCGCAGGCTCGGCCGCTACGCCGCGCCGCTGCGCGTCACCGGCCCCTCCGGCACGCCCGTCGTCGTCGGCGGCAAGGGCTACCGCGGCGCGCTCGAGCTGCGCCCGGCGCAGTTCGGCGGCGTCAACGCGATCAACGCGCTCGGCCTGGAGGACTACGTCCGCGGCGTCGTCGCGCTCGAGTCCCCGTCCGGGTGGCCGCTCGAGGCGCTGAAGGCGCAGGCCGTCGCCGCGCGCACGTACGCGATCACCACCTCGAAGAACGGCGCCGGCTGGGAGCACTATCCCGACACCCGCTCGCAGATGTACGGCGGGGTGTCGGCCGAGACGGCCAGCACCGACCGCGCCGTGTCGGCGACGCGCGGCGAGGTCGTCACCTACGACGGCAAGCCGGTCACCACCTACTTCTTCTCCACCTCCGGCGGGCGCACCGAGAACGTCGAGTTCGGCTTCCCCGGCGGCGACCCCAAGCCGTGGCTGAAGTCGGTCGACGACCCGTACGACGACGTCTCGCCCAAGCACCGCTGGCAGAAGCGCATGAGCCTGAGCGCGGCGGCCGCGAAGCTCGGCGGCCTCGTGAAGGGCTCGCTGCGCGAGATCCGCGTGACCAAGCGCGGCGTGTCGCCGCGGATCGTCAGCGCCGAGGTCGTCGGCAGCGGGGGGCGCACCACGGTCAGCGGGCCGACGCTGCGCTCGCGCTTCGGCCTCGACGACAGCTGGGCCTACTTCAGCCTCGTCGGCACCGACGCCGACCGCGATCGCTCGCGCGACGAGGAGGAGGACGACGTCGGCGCCTCGCCGGCCCGTGCCGCCTCGACGCGCGGCGGCGTCATCAGCGGCTTCGTCCGACCCGCCCGGACCGGCAGCGCCGTGGCCGTGCAGCGGCGCACGAGCGCCGGCGTGTGGATCGTCGAGGCGCGCGCCCGCGTGCGGCGCGGCGGGCGCTACCGCGCCGCCGTCGAGCGGGCCGGGCTGTACCGGGTCGTGCTCGGCGACGTCGCCGGGCTGCCCGTCCGGTTGCGCTAGTCGCGCAGGCGGGCGTAGGGTCGCCGCATGGCGACCGTCGAGACGCACCTTCCTCGCGCGCTGCAGGCGACGACGCTGTGCGAGGCCTTCCAGATCACCGCGGCCGAGCGACCGGACCAGGTCGCCGTCCGGGCCCCCGGGGACGAGGGGGCGATGACGTTCGCGCAGCTGCGCGACCGGGTGGAGCGGATCGCCCGCGGCCTCGCCGGGCTGGGCGTCTCGCGCGGCGACACCGTCGCGCTGATGATGCTCAACCGCCCGGAGTTCCACGCGGCCGACCTCGGCGCGCTGCACCTCGGCGCGGTGCCGTTCTCGATCTACAACACGTCGGCGCCCGAGCAGATCGCCTACCTGTTCGAGAACGCCGGCAACGACGTCGTGATCACCGAGCGGGCCTTCCTGCCCGTGATCCGCGCCGCGGGGTTCGACGGCCACGTCGTGCTGATCGACGGCGGGGCGGACGACGGCGCGACGTCGCTCGCCGAGCTCGAGAGCGACGGCGACGACGGCTTCGACGTCGAGGGCGCGTGGCGGGCGATCGAGCCCGACGACCTGCTGACGCTCATCTACACCTCGGGCACCACCGGGCCGCCGAAGGGCGTGCAGCTGACGCACAAGAACCTGCTGGCGATGATGCGCGGGTTCCACACCCTGGCGCCCGCGGCGCAGGGTGGGCGGATCGTGTCGTTCCTGCCGAGCGCGCACATCGCGGATCGCTGGGGCAGCCACTACCAGTCGCTCTGCTGCGAGGGCTTCACGGTGACCTCGATCACCGACCCGCGCCAGGTCATCGCCGTGCTGCCCGAGGTGCGGCCGACGCTCTTCGGCGCGGTGCCGCGGATCTGGGAGAAGCTCAAGGCCGCCCTCGAGGCACAGGGCCTGACCGACCCGGCGGCGATGCCGGAGGAGGCCCGGGCCGGACTGCGCGCGAAGCTCGGCCTTGACGCGGTCGAGGTCTCGATCGTCGGCGCGGCGCCGACGCCGGTCGAGGTGCTCGAGTTCTTCGCCGCGCTCGGCCTGCCCATCTGCGAGCTGTGGGGGATGAGCGAGACGTCGGCCGTCTCGACGTGCAACCCGCCCGGCGCGATCCGGTACGGCACCTGCGGCGTCGCGCTGCCGGGCGTCGAGCTGAAGATCGCCGGCGACGGCGAGCTGCTCGTGCGCGGCGACCACATCATGGCCGGCTACCGCGGCGACGAGGAGAAGACGCGCGAGACGTTCACCGACGACGGCTGGCTGTTGACCGGCGACATCGGCGTGCTCGACGAGGACGGCTACCTGAAGATCGTCGACCGCAAGAAGGAGCTCATCATCAACGCGGCCGGCAAGAACATGTCGCCGGCGAACATCGAGGGCCGCCTGAAGGCGGCGCACCCGCTCGTCGGGCAGGCGTGCGTGATCGGCGACGCGCGGCCCTACAACGTCGCGCTGATCGTGCCCGACCCCGACGTCGCCGCCGGGCGCGACCCGTCCTCGCTCGCGGACGAGATCGCCGCGGCCGTCGAGGAGGCCAACTCCCACCTGTCGCGGGTCGAGCAGGTCAAGCGCTACACCGTCCTCGACTCGGAGTGGCTGCCCGGCGGCGACGAGCTGACCCCGACGATGAAGCTCAAGCGCCGTCCGATTGCGGAGAAGTACGCGGCGGAGATCGAGGCGCTCTACAGCTGAGCGGCCAGCCAGCGGTACGGGCGCAGGTCGCCGAGCCGCTCCGGGTGCCACTGGACGCCGAGCCACCGCCCGCCCTCGACGACCTCGGCCACCCCCTCGCTCCAGCCGCTGACGGCGAGCGTCTCCGGCGGCGCGTCGACGACCTGGCGGTGGAAGCTGT
>DASVRH010000005.1:0-6751 GCA_036388715.1 Solirubrobacteraceae bacterium
CTCGTCGTCGTGCTCGCCTTCGCGGTCGCGACGTACGCCGTCGATCCCGACGAGGTGCTGCGCCTCTTCCGGCGCGTCTCGTTCCGCTCGGCGCTGACCGCGGCCCTGGCCGTGCGCCTGGTGCCGGTGCTGGGCGCGGACGCGCGGCGGCTCGCCGAGGCGCGGCGCTGCCGGGCCGACGGCGCGGCGTCGCGGGTGGCCGTGCTGCGCGCCGTCACCGCTGGCGCCCTGGACCGCGCGACCGACGTCGCGGCGACGCTCGAGGTGCGCGGGTACGCGACCGCGGGGCGCAGCCGCGCCGCGGGCCGGCCGTGGTCGCGCCACGACGCGTGGTTCCTCGGCTCCGCCGCGGCGATCGTGGCGCTGGTGGTCGCCGCGAAGGTCGCGGGGGCGGGCGCGTTCGAGGCGTTCCCGTCGCTCGTCGTCCCGCTCGGGGCCGGGGAGCTCGCGCTCTCCGCGGCCCTCGTCTTCGCCGCGCTGCTCCCCTTCGGGGACCGGAGGGGGATCGCGCCGTGAGCTCCCTCGTCTTCGACCGCGTCAGCTACGCGTACCCGGGCTCGGGTCTCGCCATCGAGGACGTGTCCTTCGCCATCGACCCCGGCGAGTTCGTCGTCGTCGCCGGCCTGTCGGCCTCCGGGAAGTCGACGGTCGTGCGCGCGGCGTGCGGGCTCGTGCCGCACTTCCACGGCGGCGAGTTCGGCGGCCGCGTGGTGGTCGAGGGGCTCGACACGCGCGAGCACGGCCCGGGCGAGATCGCCGCCGTCGCGGGGACGCTCGCGCAGGACCCCGAGACCCAGGTCGTCCTCGGAACCGTCCGCGCCGAGCTCGCGTTCCCGCTCGAGAACCGCGGCCACGGCCCGGCGGCGATCGCGCGCGGGGTCGAGGAGACGGCGCTCGCGCTCGGCATCGCCCACCTGCTCGACCGGTCGACGTCCACGCTCTCGGGCGGCGAGCTCCAGCGCGTCGCGCTGGCGGCCGCGCTCGCGGGCCGGCCGAAGGTCGTCTTGCTCGACGAGCCGACGTCGCAGCTCGACCCGGTCGCGGGCGACGAACTCGTGTGGCTCCTGCGCCGGCTCAACGAGGAGTGGGGGACGACGATCGTGCTCGTCGAGCACCGCCTCGAGCGCTGCCTGGCCGCCGCCGACCGCGTCCTCGCGTTCGCCGGCGGCCGCCTCGCCTGCGACGCGCCGCCGCGAGGGTTCCTGGAGTGGGCGGCCGCCGCGTCGCCCGCGCTCGAGACGCCCGCCGCGCGGCTCCTGGAGCGGGCCGGGCTGCGCCCGCCGCCCGCCGGCGTGAAGGAGGCCCGCGCGACGCTGCGCGCGCAGGGCATGCTCCCCGAACCGCCCGGCACCGCGGCGGCCCGACCATCCCACCCTCCAGCCGGACATCGGACTCCGGCCTCAGGTCCAGAGCGTCGGGCGGGCGGGAGGTCGGGCCGCCGCGCGTCGGCCGCGTCGTCGCCCGCCTTGTCCTTCCACGGCGTCTGGCACGAGATCCGCGGCGGCCGCTCGCTGCTCCGCGGCGTCGACCTTCGTCTCGAGCCCGGCTCCTCGGTCGCTCTCATGGGGCGCAACGGGGCGGGGAAGTCGACGCTGCTGCGCCACGCCGCCGGCCTGCTCGACCCGACGCGCGGCAAGGTCCGGGCGGAGGGGAGGGTCGCTCTCCTGCTCCAGCACCCGGGCGACTACCTCCTGCACGAGCGCGTCGGCGACGAGGCGCCGGCCGGCGCGCGCGCGGCGGCGGGGCTCGACGTCGCCGAGGACCGCCACCCCCGCGACCTCTCGGGCGGCGAGCGCCAGCGCCTCGCGCTCGCCGTGGTCATGGGCGAGGACGAGCGGCCCGCCGTCGTCTGCCTCGACGAGCCCACCCGCGGCCTCGACCGCGCGGCGAAGGGCGCGCTGGCCGACCGCCTGCGCGCACTGGCCCGCGAGGGCGTCGCCGTCCTCGTCGCCACTCACGACGCGGAGTTCGCGGCGACGTTCGCCGAGCGCGTCGTCCTGCTCGCCGACGGCCGCGTCATCGCGGACGGAACCGCCTCCGACGTCCTCTCAGGCGGCTGGTACTTCGCGACGGAGACCGCCCGCGTCCTCGGCGGCGCGGGAGGGGCGTTGCTGCCGGAGGAGGGCGCCGAGCTGCTGCGCCGGCGCCTCACGACGGAGGTCGCGCCGTGACCCGGGCGCGACCCCTCCGCACGCCCGCCCCGGCCCGGAGGCCCGGCCCATGACGTGGCAGCTCGCCTCCTTCTCGCTCCTCTTCCTCGCCCTCGCGGCGGGCTTCGCCTGGTACGAGCGCGCGAAGCCCTCGGCGAAGGTCATCGCGCTGGTGGCGACGCTGGCCGCGCTCGCCGCCCTCGGCCGCGCCGCCTTCGCCCCGCTGCCGAACGTCAAGCCGACGACCGACATCGCCCTGCTCGCCGGCTACGCGCTCGGCAGCGGACCTGGGTTCGTGGTCGGCGCCGTCGGGGCGCTCGCGTCGAACCTCTTCTTCGGCCACGGCCCGCACACCCCGTGGCAGATGGCCGGGTGGGGCGGCGCCGGGGTCTTCGGCGCGATGCTCGCCCGCACGTTCGGCCGCGAGCTGACCCGCATCCCGCTCGCTGCGGCCTGCGGGTTCGCGGGCCTCGCGTTCGGCGCGTGGATGGACCTCCACCTCTGGGTCGTCTTCACCGACCACCAGCCCGCCGAGTACGCGGCGATCTCCGCCCGCAGCCTCCCGTTCAACCTCGCCCACATCGGAGGCAACATCGTGTTCTGCCTGATCTTCGGCCCCGCGCTCGTCCGCGCGCTCGCCAGGTTCCGCAGCCGCTTCGAGATCCGGTGGAAGCCGATCGCGCTGACCGGCGCCGCCCTCTTCCTCGTCCTGACGGCGCCCGTCGGAGCGGCGCCGGTCGACGAGGCCGTCAGCTACGTCAAGGCGGCCCAGAACGACGACGGCGGCTTCGCCGGCGCGAAGGGCGTCGGCGGCTCGAACGCGATCTACTCGGGCTGGGCCGTCATCGGCCTCGCGGCCGCGGGGGAGGATCCCGGCGACGACGCCCGCCGCTACCTCGAAGACCAGGCGACCAAGGTTCGCGACCTCGGCGACATCGAGCGCACGATCCTCGCCCTGCGCGCCGCCGGCGCCCCGGCCGACGACCTCGTCGCGAGGCTCCTCGAGGGCAGGGAGCCCGACGGCTCGATCGAGGGCCTGACGAACCGGACGGCATTCCTCCTCCTCGCGCTGAAGGCCACGGGCCGCCCGCGGACCGACCCCGCGGTCGAGAAGGCCGCGGCGTGGGTCGCCGGGCAGCAGAACCGCAACGGCGGCTTCGGCACCGCCGGGAAGGGCTCGCCGGCGAGCATCGACGACACCTCCGCCGCGATCCAGGGCCTGCGCGCCGCCGGGCGCAAGCGCAAGAGCCGGACGATCAGGCGGGCGGCGGCGTGGCTGGTCAGGCAGCAGGGCCGCGACGGCGGCTTCCCCCTCGGCCCGGGCACGCCGTCCAACGCCCAGTCGACGGCCTGGGCGGTCCAGGGCCTGGTCGCCGCCGGGAGGGATCCGCGCCGCGTCCGCCGGCAGCGCAGCCGCACGCCGATCGGCTACCTGCGCTCGCTCCAGGGCCCCGACGGCGCGATCCGCTACAACCGCACGAGCCGCCAGACGCCGACGTGGGTCACCGCCCAGGCCGTCCCGGCGCTCCTGCGCCGGCCGCTGCCGGTCAGCGCGCCGCCCCGGGCGCGCACCGCCTCGCTGGCCGAGCTGGCCGCGGCCGCGCTCTTCCCGTAGAGCCCCAGCGCGAGTAGGATCACCCCACCAGTCAGCGAAGGACCGGGAGGGGTCATGGACAAGGTCGCGGAGCTCGCGGACGTCCGTCAGGCCGGCGCGACGTGGGCGGAGGGCCAGCTGAGGATCCAGGTGGCCGGCGAGGTGCACGAGTCCTGCTGGAGCGTCGACATCGAGCAGAGCCCGATGGACATCTGGCCGCCGCAGTACGTGGTCAGCCGCCACCGGACCTCCAGCATCTGCGCCGAGGTGTTCACGCGCTACGTCGCCGCCGAGAGCTTCACGGTCGGCTCGCGGCCGGAGTCCGTGGTCCTGCACCACGCCGGCGGGGAGATGGAGGTCCGCGTCGAGGACGGCCCCGCCCCCGCGGCGCGGCTCCCCCAGGGCGACGGCGGGTTCGACGAGGCCGAAGGCCGCTCGCGGCGGCGGTTCTCGTTCGACGAGGCGTTCGCCAACGCCGTCGAGGCGCTGCCGTTCCGCCCGTCGGAGATCGCGGACTGGATGGACGTCGTGTCCGTGACCGACATCTGGGCGGAGCTGGGCGGGATCGCCGGCTCGCACGACCTCGTCGTCAAGGTGCGGCGCGCCCATCCACCGAGCTGACAGCCGCCGGGCGGGGCGGTCCTATAGCTTTCCCGCCCCTCATGCAGGTCGGAGTACCGAAGGAGACCGCCGAAGGCGAACGTCGCGTTGCGCTCGTGCCCGAGGTGGTCAAGCGGCTGGCGTCCAAGGACGTCGGCGTGGTCGTCGAGCCCGGTGCCGGGGACGGCGCGCTGCTCCCCGACGAGGCCTTCACCGAGGCCGGGGCCACCCTCGGCGACCCGTACGCGGCCGACGTCGTGGCCAAGGTCGCCCCGCCGACCGACGCCGAGATCGCGAGGCTCGGCAGCGACACGATCCTCGTCGGGTTCCTCGCGCCGCTCACCAGCCCCGCCTCCACGAGGGCGCTCGCCCAGGCGGGCACGACCGCCTTCGCGATGGAGGCGATCCCGCGCATCACGCGCGCGCAGTCGATGGACGCGCTCTCCAGCCAGTCCAACGTCGCGGGCTACAAGGCCGCGCTGCTCGCCTGCACCGAGCTCCAGCGCTTCTTCCCGATGCTCATGACCGCCGCGGGCACGATCCGCCCGGCCAACGTCCTCGTGCTCGGCGCGGGCGTCGCCGGCCTGCAGGCCATCGCCACGGCGCGCCGGCTCGGCGCCCAGGTGACCGGCTACGACGTCCGCCCGGAGGTGGCCGAGCAGGTCCAGTCGCTGGGCGCGAAGTTCCTCGACGTCGGCGTCGACGCGGCGGGCGAGGGCGGCTACGCGCGCGAGCTGACCGAGGAGGAGCGCGCCAAGCAGCAGCAGGCCCTCCAGGACGCGATGGCCAACTTCGACGCGATCATCACCACCGCGCTCGTCCCGGGCCGCCGCGCGCCGATCCTCGTCACCGCCGACGCCGTGCGCAACATGAAGCCCGGCAGCGTCGTCATCGACCTCGCGGGGGAGAGCGGCGGCAACTGCGAGCTGTCCCGCGCAGGCGAGCGGGTGCTCGAGAACCACGTGACGATCTACGCGCCGCTGAACCTCGCGTCGACGATGGCCGAGCACGCCTCGCAGCTCTACGCGCGCAACGTCATGGCGCTGCTCGAGCTCTTCCTGGCCGAGGACGGCTCGGTCAACCTCGACTTCGAGGACGAGATCATCGCCGGGGCGTGCGTCACCCGCGGGGGCGAGATCGTCCACGAGGGCGCCAAGAAGACCGTGGAGGCCGCATGAGCACCGTCCTCGCGCAGGCGACCGCCGAGCACACCCCGCTCATCATCGAGATCGCGATCGTCGTGCTCGCGGGCTTCCTCGGCTTCCAGCTGATCTCGAAGGTCCCGAACACGCTGCACACGCCGCTGATGAGCGGCACGAACGCGATCCACGGCATCGTCGTCCTCGGCGGCCTGCTCGTGATCGGCGTCGCCGACGGGTTCGTCAACGACCTGATCCTCGTGATCGCGATCGCCTTCGGCACGATCAACGTGGTCGGCGGCTTCCTCGTGACCGACCGGATGCTCGAGATGTTCAAGGGCAAGAAGCCGGACGCCGTCGAGGAGCCGAAGCAGTGACCGCGTCGTTCCTGCAGGACTTCGACTTCATCACGGCGCTCTACATCGTCGCCTTCTCGCTGTTCGTGATCGGGATCTCCGGCCTGACCGGGCCGCGCACCGCCGTCCAGGGCAACCGGATCGCCGCGGTCGGCATGGCGATCGCCGTGGTGGCGACGCTGCTGCACGAGGAGGTCGGCGACTGGGTGCTGATCGTCGTCGGCGTCGTGATCGGCACGGTCGTCGGCGTCCCGGCGGCGCGCCAGGTGAAGATGACCGCGATGCCGCAGATGGTGGCGCTGTTCAACGGCGTCGGCGGCGGGGCGGTCGCGCTGATCGCGTGGGCGGAGTTCCGCGACCACGGCGGCGACCTCACGGACCTCGAGTTCGGGATCCCGCTCGTCTTCGCGGCGATCATCGGCTCGATCTCGTTCTGGGGCTCGAACATCGCGTTCGCCAAGCTCCAGGAGCTGATCAGCGGCAGGCCGGTGAAGATCCCGGCGGGCGTCTTCCTCAACCTGGCGCTGCTGGCGATCGCCGTCGGGTGCGGGATTGCGATCCTCGCGGGCAGCGACTCCGAGCTCTTGTTCATCGCGATCCTCGTCAGCGCGGCGATCCTCGGCAACACGTTCGTCCTGCCGATCGGCGGCGCGGACATGCCCGTCGTCATCTCGACGCTCAACGCCTTCACCGGCCTGAGCGCCGCGGCCGCCGGCATGGCCCTCGACAACATCGCGCTGATCGTCGCTGGCATGATCGTCGGCGCCTCCGGCACGATCCTCACGCAGCAGATGGCCGAGGCCATGAACCGCACGATCCTGTCCGTGCTCCTCGGCGGTTTCGGCGGCGAGGCGCCCGCGCCGGAGGGGCCGGGCGGCGGTGCCACGGGTGGCACGGTGCGCTCGACGAGCG
>DASVRH010000006.1:0-2166 GCA_036388715.1 Solirubrobacteraceae bacterium
CGTCGTGGCCGGCCGCGCCTCCGACCTCGCGGCCGCCGTGGGCACCGGCCTGGCCGGGGGACGGGTGGAGCTGCAGCAGGACCGCTTCCCCTACGGGCGGTGGCGCACCGCGCTGCGCGGAGCGCACGAGGCCGACCGCACGTACTACGCGCGCGTGAGGCCGACGCGCAACACGCGGTACCGGCTGTCGGCGCCGGGCGCGGCCACGCGGCCGTTCCTCACCGTGCGCGCCGAGCCGCGCCTGCGTCTGCGCAGCCGCGCGCTGCGCCCCTCGGTGGCGATCATGCGCGGCACGCTCACCGGCCCGAGCGACCTGCGGGTCGCCGGGCGCCGCCTCGTGCTCTACGTCGGGCGCGTCGCGGCGAACCGCGCGGACCGCGTCGCCTACGGCCGGCTGCGTCGCGTGGGGCGCGGGCGCTTCGTCGCGACGTTCCGCTACCGCTGGCCGAGGACCACCGGCGCCGGCGACGGCCCGCTGCTGTGCGTGCCGGGCCTGCCGCGGCTCGGATTCGGGCACCGCGGGCGCTTCGAGCGCCGCTGCGGCGCGAGGCGCATCCCCATGCGCCTCGTCGCGCCCGAGCCCTAGTCGTACTGCCGCACGACGAGCCCGCCGCGGGCGTCGTCAGCCGGCGACGGGAAGCCCTGCAGCCGCTCGTGGAAGGCGTGGGCGACGCGCAGCGCGTGCACCTTCGCGAGATTCGCCCGGTCGCCGGCGAAGAGGTCGTCGACCGAGCCGAACCAGAGCTGGAGCCAGCGCTCGAAGTGGCCCTGGCGCAGCGTGACCCTCGCGTGGACGTCGACGTGCGGGCCGAACGCGCCGCCGAGGTAGGACCGGGCGCCGAGCAGGACGGTCTCCCAGAACGAGGTGATGCGCGGGACGTGCTCCTCGAGGTCGAGCCCGACGACGTCGGTGAAGATGAAGCCGATGATCGGGTCCTCGAACGCGCGCCCGTAGAAGGTCCGCACGAGGCGCTCGCAGTCCTCGCGGCTCTCGATGTCGCGGCGCTCCGTCACGCGGGGCGCGCCTTCGACCACTCCTTCTTGTGCTCGCGCTTGGCGGCCTGGTACTCGGCCAGCGCCTGCGGCGAGTCGACGTCGCCGAGCGTCGGGTGCCACGGGACGAGCGGCTGCGCCTTCTCCATCCCGAACCGCTTGGCGAGGACGCTCCCGAGCGCCTTGACCTTCATCTCGCCGAAGCCGGGCAGCGCCTCGAGGTTGGCCCGCAGCTCGTCGCCGTCGGCGGCGTCCTCCCACACGCGGGCGGCGTCGCCGTCGTACTGGTCGCGGACGTGCTCGGCCAGGTCGTGGACGCGCTTGGCCATGACGCCCGGGTAGCGGTGGATCGCCGGCTTCTCCCGGAAGACGCTCTCGAGGTCGGCGGCGGCGATCGCGGCCGCGTCGAGCGAGCCGATCCGCTCGCGCAGCGCCAGCGGGCCGGCGAACGCCTTCTGGACGGTGACCTGCTGGTCGAGGGCGAAGCCGACGAGGAGCGCCATCGGCTCGGTGGCGATCAGCTCATTGGCCTCGTCGGACTCGGTGAAGTGCAGTCGGTCGGGCACGCCTCGATCGTAGCCATCGCCTGGTTTGCCGACCGCTGATCGGTATATGGTCGTCATCCGCGATCAAAGGGGCGAAATGCGCGAGCTGAACATCATCACCGAAGAGGACGCGCGCAGGCGCGCCCAGAGGGGTGGAGCGGTCGGAGGCGCCGACGCGACGACGCCCGACGACGCGCTGACGAAGCTCCTCAAGTACATCCCGGCGGTCGCCACGGGCACGTACCTGGCGCTGCAGGGATTCGTCCTCCAGCTCGACGACAAGGACCAGAAGGCGATCGCGCTCGCGATCATCACGGTGGTCATCGCCGCGGGGACGTACGTGTGGCGGCAGCGGCGCGGCGTGAAGCGCGGGATCCAGCGCTGGCTGACGGTGATCGCGTTCCTCGTCTGGGTGTTCGCGCTCGGCGGGCCGTTCGCCCAGATCGGCGACTGGTGGGACGAGTGGATGGGCAGCGTCGCGCTGATCCTCGCCGGCTTCGGCCTGTCGGTCTTCAACCTGCCGCCGATCGAGGACGACAGCTAGGCCAGCGCGCGCAGGACGTACGGCCCGAGCGAGAGGGCGAAGACCGCGTTCATGTGGTCGAAGTCCTTGTACACGTACGCGCCG
>DASVRH010000007.1:0-3255 GCA_036388715.1 Solirubrobacteraceae bacterium
GAGCCGCTCCTCGAGGGCGACTTCCTCTCCGAGGAGGACGCGCACGCGGGTGGGACGAGGTCCACGCGCGCTACGCCGAGCGCTTCCGGCTCGCCGGATAGGCGCGGCCCCGGCCGCCGGCCGCCGGTCGTCGGGCTCGACGGCTAGACCGGCGCGAGCAGCACCGCGTCGCGCGTCAGCGGGTCGTAGGCGACGCGGACCCGTGCGCCCGCCATCACGCCCGGCGGGAGCGTCACCTTCATGCAGATCGGCACGCCGCCGTCCTCGGGGTCGAGCGTCAGCAGGTAGCCCTGGCTGGTGACGCGCCCGTTCGTGCGGGTGGCCGTTCCGCGCTCCTTGACGTCGGTGATGACGGCGTCGCCCTGGCGCCCACTGGCGAGCAGCTCCCGGTCGGCCGCGGCACGCCGGCGGTGGCGGACCACCATCCGGACGCCGAGCACCGTCCCGATCAGTCCGAACGGGCCGAACGCGAGCGTCATGATCATGTTGAGCGTCTCGCCACCCTGCCGGCACGAGCCACCGCCGCGCGAGCACGGCCCGAACACCTCGGGCTCGTCCAGCGCCAGCCACTTGACGGCGAAGAACACCCCGACCCCGGCGATGATGACGCCCCCGGTGAGGAACAACCATGGCCAGACGGCGCTGCCGCGTCCCTTGGGCTTCTGCATGGCGGCGATCCTCTTCGCGCGTCGCGCGCCAGTCAAGCGCCAGGGTCCCGTTGGGGTCTGCTCACACTGCCGGCGGCGACGGCCACCCCGGCGTGCTCGTGCTCGCGCTCGCGACCTTCTGGAGTGGAACCGGCGTTAGCCGTCGTACACGGAGCGGATCAGGGCGCGGCCGCCCAACGGCGGACCCCGCTGTCGCACCGCGCGAGGGTCCGGCCGCGGCGGGTGACGAGCGAGACGCGGACGCGCAGCGTGCCGACCGCGCCGTCGGTCAGGAGCTGCCCGGCGAACGAGACGCGGTAGCGGTCCCGGCTGCCGTCCCGGTAGCGAATCGTGAATCGCTCGCGTCGGCGGAACGTCCCGTTCCGTGTGATGCGCATCGGCGGCGAGTGGTTGTCGATCGGCAGGGGGCCTCGCGGGCACCGCGCGAGCGCCTGCCAGCTCGCCACGATCCGCCGGCCCCGGTCGACGACGCGCAGGGCCGCGCCCAGCGGGAGCCCGGCGCTGCGCTGGTCGCTGCTGCCGAGGAGCACCGACCCATTCGGCGCGCTTCCGGCCGGCTGTCCGGCGGGCGCCGGCTCGCGCCGCAGGCGTAGGCGGCCGCTCCTCCCGCCGCGACACCCCCGCGTGCCGCCGCGGCGGCGGACGACGCGAAGCCGGGACGTCGCGGTCACCCCGTCGGCCGTGAAGCTCCCGCGGATCGTGACGCGGGCCCGCAGCCCGCGGTCGACGCGGGTCCTCGCCGCCGCCGTGAAGGTCGTCCCATCGGTCGAGCCGACCGGCCGCGAGACGACGAACGGGTAGCTCGTCCGCCGGCAGTCGAGGGAGAAGCCGACACGCGCGCGGACCTGCGATCCGTTGCGGACGAGCGTCACCACGAGGCCCGGCGTGCGCCGCCCCGGCGCCCTGCCGCCGACGTAGCGCTCGAGCGGAATCGCCTCCGGGCCACCGCTCCCGCCGCCGGGCGGTGGCTCGCCCTCGGGCGGCGGCTGGCCGCCGCCCTCGTCCAAGGGCGGCTCCCCGCTCGCGGGGCACCTCGAGACCGAGGCACTGCGAAAGCCGACCAGCTTGCCCTCGGCGGGCACGACGAGCAGCCCGTCCCCCACGCCGAAGCCCGTGAGCTGGCCCGAGTAGTTGTGCTCGTCGGTCGGCGCCACCGATGTGCCGAGGGCACAGCTCCACGTGCGCGCGCCGCTCTGCAGGTCGAGTGCGAACACCTCGCCCTCGGCTGCCCCGAACACCGAGTCGCCGGCGATGAA
The DNA here is from genome assembly GCA_036388715.1 of Solirubrobacteraceae bacterium. Lineage (GTDB taxonomy): Bacteria > Actinomycetota > Thermoleophilia > Solirubrobacterales > Solirubrobacteraceae > CADCVT01. The sequence continues at coordinate 1,925 of DASVRH010000007.1, forward strand.
CGGCGCCATCGCGCTGGCCGGACCAGTCCACCGCGTCTCGCCCGAGGACAGCTCGCGGCCGACCAGCGACTCGCCCGGCGAGAAGACGCCGATGCCCGACGCGAACGCGGGGAGCCTCAACGAGCCGAACGACCCAAGCTTGGCGCCGTCGGACGTCGCCAGCACCGTTCCACCGTCGGCTCCGTACGAGCGGACGTACACGCCGCCGTCGCGGACCGCCGCGGTCCAGCCTTCCCCATCGGGCGTGGAAGCCGTCCACCGCGGCAGACCCGTGACGAGATCGAACGCCGCCGTCTCGCTCGACCCGCTCGCGAACACGCGCCCGTCCGCGACGGCAGGGCTGCCCTGCACTCCTCCGTCGTTGACGGTCCCCGTCCAGCGCGGGTCGCCGGTCTCAGCGTCGAACGCGGCAACCGACCCGCTCTTCGCCACGATCACCAGCCCGTCGACGATCACCGGTGGCGTCGCGGCGAAGTAGTCGACCGCCTTGGACCACAGCGGCTCCCCGCTGTCCGCGGCGAACGCACGGAGGTCGCCGTCGAAGCCGAGGGTCACGACGCGCCCGTCGCCCGCCGCGAGCCCCGCCCGGTAGTACGTGTCCGGCAGCGATTGCGTCCACAGCACCCCGCCGTTCGCCGCGTCGATGGCGTGCAGCGTGCTGCCGTAGCCGCCGCCGCTGGGCGAAGAAGTCGTCACGAACACGCGTCCACCGGTCACGAGGGGATACGAGACCGACGGCGGTAGCCGAACCTCCCATGCGACGGCGAGCGGGGCGGCGAGGGACTCGTCGACGTGACCGTCGTGGGCCGAGCCGCCCTGATACGTGACGGTCTCGCCAGCCGAGGCCGTCGCCGGTGCGAGCAGGAGGAGGGCGGCGGCCGTGACGGTCGTGGCGAGACGCGGCACCCGCGAAAGCGTACGCACGGCCGATGCGCCGCGCGCCTCTTCGCGATCGGCTCCATCCGCCGGGCGACTGCACCCTGAAGGCGCCGCGGCGTTGGGGGAAACGAATGCGTCCCGCGCTCTTCGCGGCTCGTCGCCTCGCCGGGTCCGAAAAGATCGGCCCTTCGCCGCTTCGTGGGATCAGCGCGTGGTCACCGGTCTTGCGGTCCCATCGATAACTCCTTGCGTTCAAGCGCCGACGGGAACGCGTCAGGACGGCTCGAGCACCCAGCGCGTCACCGCCTGGCGATAGTTGAGCGGGCCAGGGATCGTCATGTGCGTCTTGACGTAGTGAAAGCCCGCGGTCTGAAGCGTCCGGTTGGGGGCCACGTTGAAGGCGTTGGGTTCGCAGAACAGTCGCTTCAGCTCGAGAACCTGGAAGTAGAGCG
>DASVRH010000008.1:0-6009 GCA_036388715.1 Solirubrobacteraceae bacterium
GCCCGCGCCGACGTCGTCGCCGGGCCCGGGGGGCTGCACGTGCAGGAGGCCAAGCGGCTCGTCTCCGGCGATGTCGGCATCGACGGCTTCCTGGGCCCGAGCGACGTGTTCGTGGTGGCCGGCGAGGACGCCGATCCGGAGCACGTCGTCGCCGACCTGCTCGCCCAGGCCGAGCACGGGGACGGCACGATCGTGGCGCTGGCGTCGCCTGCCGGCGCGCTCCTCGACGCGGCCGCGGGAAGGCTCGAGGCCGCCGACACCGGCGCGGTCGGCGCGCTGGTCGAGGTCGGGAGCGTCGACGAGGGGCTCGCGGTCGCCGAGGCCTTCGCGCCCGAGCACCTCCAGCTCATGGGGCGCGACGCGGCGAAGCTCGCGCCGCGGGTCACGCGCGCGGGCTGCGTCTTCGTCAACGGCGGCACGGCGTTCGGCGACTACGTCGCGGGCTCGAACCACTCGCTGCCCACCGGCGGGTCGGCCCGCTTCGGCTCGGCGCTGTCGGTGAGGCACTTCCGGCGGCGGATGACCGAGGTCCATCTCGGGCCCTCCGCGCCCGCGCTGGCACGGGCCGGCGCGCCGATCGCGCGGGCCGAGGGCTTCGAGCTCCACGCGCGCTCGATGGAAGCAAGGAAGAATGGCGAGCCGCGATGACCCAGAACCCCCGGCAGGCCGAGATCCACCGCAAGACCAAGGAGACCGACGTCGCCGTCGCCGTCGGGCTCGACGGCACCGGCAAGGGCGCCCGGATGACCGGCGTCGGCTTTCTCGACCACATGCTCGACCTGCTCGCGCGCCACGGCGGGCTGGACCTCGAGGCGCGCGTCGAGGGCGACCTCGACACCGGCGCGCACCACACGGTGGAGGACACCGGCCTCGCCTTCGGGCAGGCGCTCGACACCGCGCTGGGCGACCGCCGCGGCATCACCCGCTACGGCCACGCGGTGATCCCGATGGACGAGGCGCGCGCCAGCTGCGCGATCGATATCTCCGGCCGGCCGCTGCTCGTCTTCACCGGCGACCTGCCGCCCGGCTCGACCGGCACCTTCGACCACGAGCTGACCGAGGAGTTCTTCCGGGCCATCGCCAGCACCGCGTTCCTCACCGTCCACCTGGTCATCGAGAACGGGACGAACGCCCACCACATGATCGAGGCGGCCTTCAAGGCGTTCGCGCGCGCGCTGCGCCAGGCGGTCTCCATCGACCCGCGCGAGGAGGGCATCCCGTCGACGAAGGGCGTCCTGCGTTGATCGCCATCGTCGACTACGGGATGGGCAACCGGCGCAGCGTCGAGAAGGCGTTCGCGCACGTCGGCGCGCCGTCCGTCCTGACCTCCGACCCCGACGTCATCTCCGCGGCGGAGGGTCTCGTGGTGCCGGGCGTCGGCGCGTTCCCGGAGGCGATGCGCCGGCTGCGCGCCGCCGGCTTCGACGACCTGATCACGGCGCGCGCGGCGGAGGGGACCCCGGTGATCGGGCTCTGCCTGGGCATGCAGCTACTGTTCGAGTCCTCCGAGGAGCACGAGGGCGAGCGCGGGCTCGGGCTGCTGCCCGGCCGGGTGACGAAGCTCGACACGGCCGGGCTGAACCTGCCCCACATCGGGTGGAACATGGTCCGCTGGACGCGGCGCTCGCCGCTCGTCGACGGGCTGCCCGACGAGGCGGCCTTCTACCACGTCCACTCCTTCGCGCCCGTGCCCGAGGACGACTCGATCGTGCTCGGCCGCGGCGAGTACGGCACGCCGTTCGTGTCCTTCGTCGAGCGCGACAACGTGTTCGGCGCGCAGTGCCATCCCGAGAAGTCCTCGGCCAACGGCCTGCGGGTGCTCGGCAACTTCGTGCGGGCGGCGGTGCCGGCGTGATCCTCTGTCCCGCGATCGACATCTCCGAGGGGCAGGCGGTTCGCCTCGCGCAGGGCGACTTCGCCGAGCGGACGGTCTACCAGGACAGCCCGCTCGAGGCCGGGCGCGCGTGGGTCGAGGCCGGCGCGCGGTGGCTGCACGTCGTGGACCTCGATGGCGCGCGCAGCGGCGCCCCGAAGTCGCTCGACCACCTCGAGCAGCTCGCGAACGAGCTGCCGGTGCCCGTGCAGTACGGCGGCGGGCTGCGCTCGCTTCCGGACGTCCGCGACGCCCTGCGCGCCGGCGCCTCCCGGGTCATCCTCGGAACGGCGGCCTACACCGACGTCGACTTCCTCGACGACGTCGTCGCCGGCTACGCGGACCGCCTGATCGTCTCCGTCGACGCGCGCGGCGGCAACGTCGCCACGGAGGGCTGGACGGAGACGACGCAGATGCCCGCCGACGACGTCATCCGCCGGATGCAGGCGCGCGGGGTCAAGCAGTTCGTGTACTCGAACATCGAGCGCGACGGAATGCTCACGGGCGTGGACCTCGACGAGGTCCGCCGCGTGGCCGACGTCGTGCGCGGCCGCTTCCTCTACTCGGGCGGCGTGGGCACGCTCGACGACCTGCGCGGGCTCGTCGGCCTGCGGCAGGTCAACCTCGCCGGCGTGATCGTCGGCAAGGCGCTCTACGAGCGGGCCTTCACGATCGAGGACGCGCAGACGATCCTCGACGAGTGCTGAGTCAGAGGCGGATCCGCCAGGCGAAGCGGAAAGCGGCGGCGGTCCGATCCGACGGGTCGTCGCGCCCGACCATGGCAACGCGGACGACCGTGCCCGGCGCGAGCCGGCGCCGAAGGCGGAGGGCGACGGTCCCGCGCTCGCGTCGGAGGCGGACGACGCGACTGCGGCCGACAACCCTCCCGCGCGCCGTGAGCACGATGCGCCGGGTGGCCCGCGTCACGGCGGTGTCGGGCGGGCCGAGCAGCTCGAAGCGCAGCCGCCCCGCGCCGACCCGGGCGGGGTGCACCGCGAGCGTCCGGCCGTAGAGGCCGTACTGGGCGCTGGCTACGCGCTCGCACGAGCGCACGAGGGCCTTGGCGAGCGGGTCGTAGAGGACGTCGGCGCCCGCGCCGCAGCGCACGCGGTCGGCGTCACCGTCGTCGAGCGGCACGCGGCCCCAGTGATTGATGGCGAGGACGTCGTCACCACCGCCGCCGATGACGCGGTCTGCCCCGTCGCCCCCGATCAGGCGGTTCGACCCACCGTTCCCGACGAGCCGGTCGTCGCCGCTCCCACCGATGGCGCCCTCCACGCGGCGCAGCCGGTCGCGCTCGCCGGTGGCGCCGGCCGGCGCGTCCGAGCGCAGGTCGACGAGCACGGGCGAGGCGCGCGAGAACCAGCTGGCCTCGTCGTCGCCGGGGCCGCCGTCGAGAAGGTCGCGGGCGACGCCCGCCTCGGGGCGGCCGTCGCCGGTCAGCTGGTCGTCACCGCCGCCACCGCCCAGGCGATCGGGCCCTGCGCCGCCCGTGAGGTCGTCGTCGCCCGCGCCGCCTTGCAGGCGGTCCGCGCCGGGTCCGCCCGAGAGCGCGGCTCGGCTGCCGATCGCCGTGATGGAGTCGTCGCCTTCGCCGCCGGCGACCCGGATGCGGGAGGTCCTCGCGGCTGCCTGGACGACGATCTCGTCGTCGCCGTCGCCTCCGCTGATCGCGATGACCCGCTCGTCGGCAGCCGCTGCGCAGGCCGCGCTGCGCAGGTCGAGCGCCCGGCAGCCTTCGCCGGAGCGAACGGCATCGTCGCCGCGGTCGCGCACGATGATGCGGCCGCGCTCCTCCCGGACCAGGAGCCCGTTCGGCCTGCCGGTGTCGTCGATCACGCTGATCAGGAACACGCCGCCGTCCGCGTCGGTCGCCGTCACCTCGACCGCGGCGGCGGGCGGGGCGAGCGCGGCGAGGACGGCGCAGGCGAGCAGGAGTGGTCGCATACCGGTGTCAACGAGGCCTCGCGCTGAAGGTTCCGGCCGCAATAGCCTCGGGTGGGTGCACCTCAAGCGCGTGATCCCGTGCCTGGACGTCGACGCCGGCCGGGTGGTGAAGGGGACGAACTTCGTCGACATCCGCGACGCGGGCGATCCCGTCGAGCTTGCCGAGCGCTACGACAGCGAGGGCGCCGACGAGCTGATCTTCCTCGACATCACCGCGACGTCGGACAAGCGCGACACGATGGTCGAGCTGGCGCGGCGCACGGCGGACAACGTCTTCGTCCCGTTCACGATCGGGGGTGGGATCCGGTCGGTGGCCGACGCGCAGGCGGTGCTCGACGCCGGGGCCGACAAGGTCTCGGTCAACTCGGCGGCGGTCGCGCGGCCCGAGCTGATCTCGGAGCTGGCCGACGTGTTCGGGGCGCAGTGCGTCGTGCTCGCCATCGACGCGAAGGCTTCCGAGGGGGCCTGGGAGGTGTTCGTCGCCGGCGGCCGGACGCCGACGGGGCGCGACGCGGTCGAGTGGGCGCGCGAGGGCGTCGAGCGGGGGGCGGGGGAGATCCTCCTGACCTCGATGGACCGCGACGGGACGAACGCTGGCTACGACCTCGCCCTGACGCGGGCGGTCAGCGACGCCGTCGCCGTGCCGGTCATCGCCTCGGGCGGGGCGGGCGCGCTGGAGCACCTGGTCGAGGCGCTCGCCGCGGGGGCCGACGCGGCGCTCGTGGCCTCGCTCTTCCACTTCGGGCACTTCTCGGTCGCCGAGGCGAAGGCCGCGCTGGCGGCGGCCGGCGTGCCCGTGCGCCCGATCGCCTAGCGCCCCTTCACGACGTCGTCGAGCGTCTCCGCGAGGCGGCCGGCGAGGGCGGGCCACGAGAACCGGTCCTCCGCGTCGCGGCGGGCGGCGTCCGCTCGCTTCGCGCGCTCGTCCGGGTCGTCGATGGCCGCGACGATCGCGTCGCGCAGGGCGTCCTTGTCGTCGGGGCCGACGAGCCATCCGGTCCGGCCGTCGTCGACGATCTCGGCGGGGCCGAAGCGGTCGACGGCGATGGGAGGGACGGCGCAGGCCATCGCCTCGACGAGCACCTGGCCGAACTGCTCGCGCACGGAGGCGAGCGCGAGCACGTCGGAGGCGTTGAGGAACGCGGGGAGCTCGTCGTGGTCGTGCCAGCCGGCGAGGAAGACATCCCGCGCGCCGATGCGCTCGACCGTCTCGGCGGGATGCTCGTCCTCCCACTCGCCGGGGTGGCCGCCGACGACGACGAGGGCGGCGGGGTGCTTCGCGCGCTCCCGCGCCTCGGCGAACGCCTCGATCAACAGCGGCGTGCGCTTGACCGAGGTGAAGCGGCCCACGCTCATGAGGATCGTCGCGCCGGTCAGCCGCTCGATCTCCTCCGCGCTGTACCCGACGCTGCCGGGGTCCGTGTCCGGGCTCCAGCCCTGCGGCTCCTCGACGAGATGGCGGCGCCAGTGCGCGTCGCGCTCGACGTCGCGCGGGTGGAACGTGTCGGGGTCGAAGCCGTTCGGGAGCACGACGCAGCGCTGCGGGTCGGCGCCGAGCAGCCGCTCGGCGCGCTCCTCGGCCGAGGCGGAGAGCAGGACCAGGCGCTCGCAGCGCCCCGCCCACTCGCGCATCCGATCTGCCCACCGCGCGGCGTGCGGCCAGTCCGCCCCCTCCTCGATCGCCTCGAGCATGAGCAGCTCGGTGCCGTGGAGGTGGCCGACGACGGGGACGTCCGGGGCGACGCGGTGGGCCGCCTCGTTGATGGGCGTCAGGTGGTTGAGGTGCAGGACGTCGGCCTGCTCGGCGCCCGCGTCGCCGAGCGCCCGGCTCCACGTGGCGACCTGGCGCTCGAACTGGTCGTCGTCGAGCCGGGCCATGACCCTGTCGGGGGCGTCGCGGCGGTCCTCGAAGCTGGGGTGCATCGGGGGGTCGGCGGCGAGCGGGTCCTCGGCGCGCAGCGCCTCCGTGAAGTCGACGGCGTGCGGGTTCAGGCCCTCGTAGAAGCGGCAGGCGTCGCCGCGGCCGCCGCGCAGGTCGCTGCGCGAGCCCGAGAGGACGGTGACGTCCCAGCCGTGGGTCGGCAGGTTCTTCGCGAGGGCGCGGGCGTCGTGGGCCGAGCCCCCGCGGGGGAAGAAGATGAGTGCGCTGAGGACCCGCGGCAAGGCGCGGATCTTGTCAGCGGGGCAGG
>DASVRH010000009.1:0-13370 GCA_036388715.1 Solirubrobacteraceae bacterium
CGTCCGCGGCGCGAGCGCTGTGGGAGGCGGGCGACGCCGTGCTGGCGGGCAAGGACCTGCGCGGGGCGATCGCGGCGCAGCGCGCGGCCCTGGCCCCGCTGGCCGACGCCGCCCGCGGGCTCCTCACCGCCCGGGGGTCGTTCCTCGGCGAGCAGGCGGTGCAGCAGGTGATCGAGACGCTGCACGCGGCGGCGGTCGATCCGGAGGCGCGCGCGGACGTCGCGCAGGGAAGGCTCGCGAAGCCGCTGCGCCTGCAGGGCCTCGGCGCGCTGCCGGCGATGGCGGCGCGCGGAGGGATCGCGGAGGGGTCTGTCCCCGCGGAGGGGTCCGTCCCCGCGGAGGGGTCTGTCCCCGCGGAGGGGCCTGTCCCCGCAGAGGGGTCTGTCCCCGCCCGCGATGCCGCGGCGGCGGAGCGGCGGGCGGCGAAGGAGCGCGAGCGGGCTCTCGCCGCCGCTCAGCGCCGCCTCGCGCGGGCCGAGAAGGCGCGGGACACCGCGGCGGACCGGGTCGAGACGCGGCGGGCCGACCTCGCCGCCGCCGAGGCGGAGCTGGCCCAGCGCGAGGCGGACGTCGCCGACGCCGAGGCCGCGCTCGACGACCTCGAGGACTAGCCGCGCAGCGCCGAGACGGGCGGCAGCGGCGTCACCGCGGCCTCGATGCGCTCGCGGTGCGGCTCGAGGAACGGCGGCAGCGCGAGCCGCTCCCCGAGGTGCGCCGGATCCTCGTCCACGCCGAATCCCGGGCCCATCGTCGCCAGCTCGAAGAGGACGCCGCTCGGCTCGCGGAAGTAGATCGAGCGGAAGTAGAAGCGATCGATGACGGGCGTCGCGCGGGCGCCGGCGCGCGTCACGTGCGACTGCCAGGCCTCCTCGTCGCCGAGCGGGACCGCCCACGCGACGTGGTGCACCGTCCCGGCCCCCTGCGCGCCGCGCTCGCCCGGCGGCTCCTCGTACTCGATCCACCCGCCGCGCAGGTCGCCGCGGGCCTCCCACCGCGCGCCCTCCGCGCGCATGCCGAGCGCGGAGAGCAGCGACGCACTGTCCTCCGGCCGCGCGGCGTAGGCGCGCACGCCCGCGAAGCCGATCACGGCGTGCTCGGCCGGAACGTCCGGGGCGACGGCGGGGAGCGGGCGGTCGGGCACGTCCTCGACGCGCAGCTCGAGGCCCATCCCCTCCGGGTCGGCGAACCGCAGCGCGCCGCCGGCGCGGTCGACGGCGACGCCCTCGCCCTCCAGGCGCCCGGCCCAGAAGTCGAGCGCCGCCGGGGCGCCGACGCGGAAGACGACCGTGTGGACCATCCCGTCCCCGTGTCGGCCGCGACGCGCGCCGGGGTACTCGAAGAACGTGAGGTCGAACCCGGGCGAGCCCTCATCGTCGCCGTAGAAGAGGTGGTAGACGGTCGGGTCGTCCTGGTTGACCGTCTTCTTCACGAGCCGGAAGCCCATGACGCGCACGTAGAAGTCGAGGTTGCGCGGGGCGTCGCCGGTGATCGCGGTGACGTGGTGGACGCCGTCGGGGATCACGTGACCCTCCCGCCGGCCGCGGTGACCTCGGCGATCGCCTTGTCGACGTCGCCGGGCTCGACGTCGATGCCGCGCACCCCATGGCGGTCGATCTCGACGTCGAAGCCGGCGCGCAGCGCGTCGAGCGCCGTGTTCTTGACGCAGTAGTCCGTCGCCAGGCCGACGAGCGTGAGCGCGTCGACGCCCCGCTCGCGCAGCAGCGCGTCGAGGCCGATCGCGTCGAACGCCGAGTAGCCGTCGGACGACGGGTCCTGGCCCTTGTCGACGACGAGGTCGACCTTCTCGCGCGGCAGGCTGAAGTGCAGCTCGGCGCCGGGCGTCCCCTGCACGCAGTGCGGCGGCCAGGGACCGCCCTGCTCGGCGAAGGAGCCGTGCTCGGGCGGGTGCCAGTCGCGCGTGGCGACGATGAGCTCGAAGCGGCCGGAGTCGATCAGCTCGTTGATCCGCGCCGCGATCTCGTCGCCCGCCGGCACGGCGAGGGCGCCGCCCGGGGTGAAGTCGTTCTGGAAGTCGACGACGACGAGGGCCTCGGCCACGCCGCCGATGCTAGCTCGCTAGCGCTTGCGCTTGAGCTTCGCCTGCACGACGGCGAGCGAGGCGCGCGGCTGGCCGTCGGGGCCGATGAGCGCGGAGTCCCAGGTGTCCTCGTTGGTCGAGGCGTTCCAGTGGTAGAGGTAGACGCGCCGGATCCGCGGGCTGACCGTGAGCATGCGGTCGAAGATGAAGCGCGTCGCGCGGGTCGCGTTGGCCGCGCCCTCGGGCATCTTCAGCTTGCCGACGAAGTTCGGCGTGCGCCGCGCGACGAGGCCGCCGACCTCGGTCACCCAGATCTCGCCCGTCTTCGTCGCCTTGAGCATCCGCTTCGTGCCGGAGAGGCTGCGCCAGTTCGCGCCGTAGTAGTTGTGCAGGGCCCAGTACTTCGGGCGGTGCTTGGCCGCCTTGATGAACTTCTTGATCCAGCCCTCGAGCTGCTTCTTCTTCGGCGTCTCGAGGATCGTGGCGGCCGCGACCTTGCAGTGGCGGCAGGCCTTGCGCATGTCGTTGTAGTACTGCGCGGCGAGGGCGGGGTTCTTCGCGCCGGGCGGGTTGAGGTTCGACTCGTTCGTCGCGACGAAGTCGGTGACCCACGGGTAGCGGGCGCGGAACTGCCTGAAGGCCTGGAGGACCTGCGCGCGCGTCGGGGTGAGGTGGATCTTCTCGGCCACGCGCGAGCGGGCGAAGGTGATGAGCGGGCGGACCCCGGCGCGGCGCGCGTCGTTGAGCCAGTCGTCGACGTCCTGGATCTGCCAGTCGTACTCGAACATGTCCCAGCCGATCGAGCGACGGGCGTGCTTGAGGCCGAGGGCGAGGAAGCGCGGGTCGGTGAACATGTCGCGCTTCTGGTCGGCCATGCCGAGCTGGACCGTGTTGGTCTTGCGCTTCGGCTTCTTGAGCTTGCCCTTCTTCCCCTTGCCCTTCGGGACCTTGGGCTGCGGCAGCTTGACCTTGATCTGGCCGCCGCCGGGAAGCTTGATCACCGGCGCCTGGCTCTGCGCAGGGGCGACCGAGGCGGTCAGGGCCAGGATCAGCAGCGCAGGGAGAAGGGGACGGAGCAGACGCATCCTGGTCTTATTCGGCGGGCGGAGGGCTCCGACTTGAACGCCGGTCGGAGCACTCCACCGTACCTTGTCGATCCGTGCGCCTCGCCGGTTCGGCCCTCGCGTGCGCGACGCTCGCCGCGCTCAGCCTCCTCGTCCCCGCCGCGCCGGGCTACGACGCCTGGGCGTGGCTGAGCTGGGGCCGCGAGATCGGGTCGCTCTCGCTCGACACGGCGGCCGGTCCGGCGTGGAAGCCGCTGCCCGTGATGGTGACGACGCTGCTCGCGCCGTTCGGCGACGCCGCGCCGGACCTGTGGCTCCTCGTGGCCCGCACGGGGGCGATCGCCGCGGTGGTGCTGGCGGCGCTGGTGGCGTGGCGCCTGAAGGCCCCGCCCTGGGCCTCTGCCGTCGCGGCGCTCGCCGTCGTCCTGACCGGCGGGTTCGTCCGCCACGCCGCGGTCGGCGACGCCGAGCCGCTGCTCGTCGCGCTCATGCTGGCGGCGTTCGAGCGCGGGCTCGCGGGCCGGCACCGCCAGGCGCTGGCCCTCGGCGCGCTCGCCGCCCTCGTGCGCCCGGAGGTGTGGCCCTTCCTCGCCGCCTTCGGGATCTGGCGGTGGCGCGATGGCGAGTCGCGGGCGCTGCTCTCCGCGCTGGCCCTCGCCGTCCCGGCGGCGTGGGTGGTGCCCGAGCTGCTGTCCTCCGGCGAGCTGTTCCGCTCGGCCGCCCGCGCGCGGATCCCCAACCCCGGGCAGCCGGCGACGGCCGACGTCCCGGCGCTGGCCACGCTCGCCGCCGCGGCGGGGGTCGTCTTCGTCCCCGCGGCGCTGGCAGCCCTCGGCGCCCGCCGCGCCGCGGCGCTCCCCGCGCTCGCGGGCGTCGCCTGGATCGCGCTCGTCGCGCTCATGAGCGAGGCCGGGTTCTCCGGCGAGCCGCGCTACCTGCTGCCGGGCGCGGCGCTGATCGCGGTGAGCGGCGCGGTGGCGATGGCCCGCATGCGGCCGCTCCTCCCCCTCGCGCTGGTCGCCGTCGCGGTCGCGGGGGCGTTCCGGGTGGCCGACGTCGCCGACCTCGGCCCGCGCCTGCGCTACCAGCACGAGCTCGCCGCCGGCCTCGACCGCGCGATCGCCCACGCCGGCGGCCGCGACGCGGTGTTGGCCTGCGGGCGCCCGGCGGTGGGCCGCTACCGCGGGACCCTGCTGGCCTACCGGCTCGACGTGCCGAAGCGGACCGTCATCGCCGACGGCAGCGCGGGCGCCGTCACGTTCCGCTCGCGGCTGACCGGGCGGGCGCCCGCGTCGCCGCCCGCGGCAGGGCGCGTCGTGGCCGAGACGCCGCGCTGGGAGGTCGCGGCGACCTGCGACTGAGCGCCTCCCCGCCGAGCGCGACGACGTGCGGCACGATCGCGAGGCCGAACAGGACGCCGATCGTCGCCCCCACCGCCGGGTAGCCGCCGGCGGCGAGGGCCACGCCCCCGGTCGCCGAGCCGACGAGGAAGCCGAAGTGCATCGTGGCGCCGCGGATGCTCATGACCGCGAGGCGCATGCTCTCGTCGGCCCGGAGCCCGGCGGCGCTGCCGGCGAGCACGCGTGCGCCGCCGGTGAAGCAGAGCAGCGCGAAGGCGATCGCGGCGAGCGGCAGCGACAGCGGAACCGCGTAGAGGGCGAGGGCCGCCGCGCCCGTCCCCACGCCGAACACGACGAGCAGCTCGCGCGGCTTGGTCTCGACCCAGCGGCGCGCCAGCTGGTTGCCGGGCATGTACGCGATGGCGCCGGCGCCGAGCATCACCGCGGCGAGGCTCACCCTCACGCCGTGCTCCTCGGCGAGGAGGGCGCCGGCGAAGAGGAGCGCGCAGCCCCATCCCGCCATGGCGAGCAGCTCGGAGGCCATCCAGGTGGCGAGGCCGCGGTCGCGGGCGAGGCCGGCGAGCGGGCTCGCGGGGGCGCCCGCGGCGGCGGCGGTCGCCGTCGCCGCCTCGGAACGGTCGGCCCGCGTGGCGCGGAGGGCGACGGCGGCCGCCGCGCAGGCGAAAAGCGGCACGACGAGCGAGAGGCGCCAGCCGGCCTCGCTGAGCAGGCCGCCGATCGGCATCCCGACGACCCACGCCGCCGGCTGGCCCAGCAGGGTCACGCTGAGCGCCTTCGCGCGACGCTCCGGCGCCGGCCAGCACACGGCGGCCGCTCCGGCCGCGCCGATGAGCAGCGCCACGGCGGCGCCGATGAGAACCTGCGCGGCGCAGAGCGTGACGAAGGACGGCGCGAGCATCCCCGCGACGCAGCCGAGCGCGAGGAGGAGCAGGCCGGCGCGCAGGAGCGCCCGAAGCGTGAAGTGCCCGCCTCGTGCGGCGACGGCCAGGGAGACGGCCCCCGCCACCAGGCCCACGACTGTCCGGACCTGCCCCGCCGCCGCCGTGGAGACGCCGAGGTCGCCGGCGATCTCGGCGATCACGAGGGGGAGACTCATGATCGCGGCCTGGGCGGCGAAGAGACAGAGGAACAAGGCGGGCACGGTGCAAGTCCACCGCCCCGCGGCAAACGTCCGGCAGCCCTGCGGTAAACGGCGCCGCTACAGCTTCGGCAGGTCCTGCCTGAGCGAGATGACGGGCGCGAAGAGGTCGCCGTGCTCCTCGACGCGCGCGAGCACCTGCTCGCTGTCGAAGACGAGGTCCTCCGGGTCGCCGGACTCGTGGCAGGCGCGCACCTCGTCCCACGTGATCGGCGTCGACACCGTCGGCCGGTCCTTCGCGCGCAGCGAGTACACGTTCGCCGTCGTCTTGTGCTCGTCGTTCTGCGACCAGTCGACCAGCACCTTGCCGCCGCGCAGCTTCTTCGTCATCCGCGACACGACGAGGTCGGGCTCCTCGCGCTCGAGCAGCTCGGCCACGGCGCGGGCGAAGTCCTTCGTCCCGCCCTCGTAGGTGATCCCCGGCGTGTTGAGCGGCACGTAGATCTGCATGCCCTTCGACCCCGACGTCTTGGCGAACGACTCGATCCCGAGCCGCTCGAACATCCCCTGCAGCCACAGCCCGACCTGGCAGCACTCGACGATCGTCGCCGGCGGGCCCGGGTCGAGGTCGAACGCGAGGATCTGCGGGGTGAGGATGTCCTCGCCGCGCGCCAGCGACGTGTGCAGCTCGATGTCGCCGAGCTGCGCGAGCCACACGAGCGTCGGCAGGTCGTCGCACGAGCAGAAGTCGATCGTCTTCGACGGCAGCTCCCAGTGCAGCGTCCTGACCCAGTCGGGGCGGTGCTTGGGGCACTGCTTCTCGAAGAAGTGGCCCCCCTCGACGCCGTTCGGGTAGCGCTTCAGCGTCAGCGCCCGGTCCTGGAGGTGCGGCAGCAGCACCGGCGCGATCCGCCGGTAGTAGTCGATGACGTCGCCCTTCGTGAACCCGGCCTTCGGGTACATGACCTTGTCGAGGTTCGTGAGCTTGATGCGGCGGCCCTCGACGACGACCTCCCACCCCGGCCCGCTGGAGAGCTTCTTGGGCTCCCACTCGTCCTTCTTCGACGCCACGAGCCCTTTATACGCCGGATGGCGCAGGATCCTGTCGTTCGTCCACTCCCCGAACTCGACGTCGGCGACGTAGTGGGGCTCGACCCAGACCGCGCCCTTCGGCGCCGCGCTCGGGTTGGAGACCGGCGGCGTGTCGCGCTCGCAAGGCGCGAGCAGCTTCGCCAGCCGGTCGAGCTCGGCCTCCGAGAACCCGGTCCCGACCCGCCCGGCGTACCGGCCCTCGGCGCTGACCAGCAGCGCGCCGATCCGGGCCTTGCGCTTCCCCTCCCCCGGCAGCCACCCGACGATCGTGAACTCGTCGCGCTGCTTGTTCTTGATCTTCAGCCACCCGCGCGCACGGCGGCCGGGCTCGTACGGGCAGTCCAGCCGCTTGGCGACGATCCCCTCGAGCCCCTGCGCCGCCGACGCGGCGAGCAGCTCGGCCCCACCGGAAGGCATGTACTCCGGCGTCTGCCAGTTCGGCCCGACCAGCTCGAGCGCGGCGAGGCGCTCGCGCCGCTCCTGGTAGGGCAGCTCCATCAGCGAGTGCCCGTCGAGCCACAGCAGGTCGAAGAGGACGTAGACGACGGGATTGGACTTCGACAGCCGCTTCGCCGCGCTCTCCGACGTGACGTGCATCCGGTGCTGGAGGCGCCCGAACGACGGCCGGCCGTTCTCGTCGAACGCGACGATCTCGCCGTCGAGCACCGCGCGGTGGTGCGACAGGGCGCGGTTGAACTTCGAGAGCTCCGGATACGCGGCGGTGATGTCGCGCAGGTTGCGCGACTCGAACCGCAGCCGGCCCGGCTCGGAGTACGCGATCGCCCGCACGCCGTCCCACTTGATCTCGAACGCCCACCCGTCGCCGTCGGGGACGTCGGCGGCCAGCGTCGCGAGCATCGGCTGCACCCGCTCCGGGATCGCCTCGCCGGCCGGGTCGGCCGGCGGGTCCATCCGGTGGATCATCCAGTCGCGGCCCTTGGTCTGGAACAGCGCGTACTTGCCCCTGGCCAGACCCTCGCTGCCATGCAGGTCGACCTCGATCTTCTTCGGGTCCCACTTCAGGCACTCGTACGTGCCGTGGTCCCAGATCGTCATCTTCCCGCCGCCGTACTCGCCCTTCGGGATCTCGCCGTGGAAGTCGAGGTACTCGAGCGGGTGGTCCTCGGTGTTGACGGCGAGGCGGTTCTCGCCCGGGCTGTGCGGCAGGGCGTTCGGGATCGCGAAGGACACGAGCACGCCGTCGCGCTCGAGCCGCAGGTCCCAGTGCAGCCGGGTGGCGTGGTGCTCCTGGATGACGAAGCGGCCGCCCTCCTGCGCGGGGGTCTCCCCGCCCATCGGCTCGGGCGTCGCGTCGGCGCGGCGCTTCTTGCGGTACGTCTCGAGCTTGTCCGCCACCCGGGCTTACTGCCCGGCGACGCTGAGGACGACGCCCTCCAGCTCGACGACCTCGTCGCCGCTCTTGACGACGTACGCGTCGGCGGCGGCCGCGAGGTCCTGGTCGCCGTCCTCGGGGTTGTAGCCCGACAGCACGACGATCTTCGCGGCCGGGCAGGCCTCGCGGATCGCGGCGATCAGCGGCGCGCCGCCGAACTGGTCGAGCAGCACGACGTCGGGCTTGGTCTCCTGGATGCCCTCGACGACCGTCTCGGGCGTGCCGGCCCCGCCGACGATCTCGATCTGCGGGCTGGCCAGGATCTCCTGGATGAGGATGCGGTACGACTCGGAGTCGTCTCCGTGGAAGACGCGGACAGGCATCCCCAGAAATGGTAGCCACCCCCCCAGAAGTGGCTACTCATATATGTGTCCAAGGAGCTAGCCGCCGGCGATGGCAGGCAGTATCTGGAGCTCCGCCCCGTCCGGGACCTGCGTGCTGAGGCCGTCGAGGAAGCGGACGTCCTCGCCGTCGAGGTAGACGTTGACGAAGCGCCGCAGCTCGCCGTCGTCGCCCGCGACCCGCTCACGCAGCTCGCCGTGGCGCTCGTACAGCGCGCTCATCACCTCGCCGACGGTGGACCCGTCGACCGACTCCGAGCCCTGCCCGCCCGTGACCGAGCGAAGCTGCGGCGGGATCTTGACGGTGACCGCCATCAGGACGCCACCCCCGCGAACTCCGCCTCGAACGCGTCGTAGGACGGCTCGATCGTGTGCGTCTCGAACGTGTCGCGCACGGCGTCGAGCGTCTTCAGGCCCTCGCCGGTGATGAACGCCACGACGCGCTCGTCGGGACCGATGTCGCCGCGGGCGGCGAGCTTCGCCAGCGTCGCCGGGGTGACGCCGCCGGCCGTCTCGGTGAAGATGCCCGTCGTCTCGGCGAGCAGGCGGATGCCGGCGCGGATCTCGTCGTCGGTGACGGCGTCGACGCCGCCGCCCGAGCGGCGGGCCAGCTCGACGGCGTAGGGGCCGTCGGCGGGGTTGCCGATGGCCAGCGACTTGGCGATCGTGTCCGGCTTGACGGGGCGGCAGACGTCGGTGCCGGCCTCGTAGGCCTGCGCGACCGGCGAGCAGCCGGTGGCCTGCGCGCCGTTCATCTTCGGGGCGTCCCCGGTGACCAGGCCGAGCTCGCGCCACTCGTCGAAGCCGCGGGCGATCTTCGTGAACAGCGACCCCGAGGCGATCGGGACCACGCAGCGGTCCGGCGTCTCCCACCCGAGCTGCTCGGCGACCTCGTAGGCCAGCGTCTTCGAGCCCTCGGCGTAGTACGGGCGCATGTTGACGTTCACGAACGCCCAGTCGCGCTCGCCGCTGAGCTCCGTGCAGAGGCGGTTGACGGCGTCGTAGTTCCCCGCCACCTTGATGACGTTGGTGCCATAGACGCCCGTCGCGAGGACCTTCTGCTCCTCGAGGTCGGCGGGGATGAAGACGTAGGACTCGAGGCCGAGCGCGGCGCCGTGGGCCGCGACGGAGTTGGCCAGGTTGCCCGTCGACGCGCAGGCGATGACCTCGTACCCGAGCTCCCGCGCGCGGGCGACGGCGACGCTGACGACGCGGTCCTTGAACGAGTGGGTGGGGTTCGCGGCGTCGTTCTTGATCCACACCTCGCCCAGCCCGAGGCGCTCGGCCAGCCGGTCGGCCCGGATCAGCGGCGTGCAGCCGGCGGGCAGGCCGGAGAGCGAGCTGGCGCGGCGGGCGCTGGCCGGCGGCGCCTCGAGCGGCAGGAAGTCCGCGTAGCGCCAGATGTTCTGGGGCCCGCCCTGGATGCGGCGGCGCGCTTCCGCCACGTCCTCGATCCGCTCGTGGTCATACGTCACCTCGAGCGGGCCGAAGCACCGCTCGCAGACGTAGCGCGCCTCGAGCGGGTACGCGGTCCGGCATTCCTTGCACTGCAGGCTGGTGGCAGCCATCTTGGGTCCTCGCCTTCTTCAACTCCTGGCGAGAACCTCTGGAAGCCCCGCCACATCTGATCAGGAATTGGCACCGTTTCCGCCATTGCTGACGGTTGGTTGCCGGGGCTTCACTGGGCCAGTCCCTCCACCCCTCTGGATGTGAATCGCCGCGGAGATTAGCAATCTGCCCGGCGGGCGTAGGGGTCGGCCCGGAGAGGTAGAATCTTGAGCCCAGGAGCCCTTTCCATGACGAGCGACGACCCCTTCAGTCCGGATGCCCAGCCTTCCCCGCCCGCTTCGGCGCGGCGCGCGGACGCGTACGGACGTCGTCGCCCGCCCGCCTGAGCCCGACACCCCCAACGTCGAAGTCGTCGACGGCGACGGCCTGCGCTGGATCAACATCGAGCGCCCGCGCCCGATCGACCGCGCCTGGCTCGAGGAGCACTACGACTTCCACCCCCTCGACTACGAGGACGTCTTCTCGCGCAACCAGCGCCCGAAGGTCGACGAGTACGACGACTACCTCTTCGTCGTCCTGCACTTCCCGCGCTTCGACAAGACGGTCGAGCGGCTGAACGCGGCCGAGGTCGACATCTTCGTGGGGCCCGACTTCGTCATCACGCTGCCCAACGAGCCGCTCCAGCCGCTCGAGTACCTCTTCGAGCGCTGCCGGACGCGCGACGAGGTCCGCGAGCAGCTCTTCTCCAAGGGCGCCGGCTACCTGCTCTACAAGATCGTCGACGAGTGCGTGGACGCGTCCTTCCCGATGCTGCGCAAGATCGGGCACAAGCTCGAGCGCCTGGAGGAGGACATCTTCGAGGGCCGCTCGTCGGAGATCGTCCGCGACCTCTCGAACGCCAAGCAGGAGATCATCAACTTCCGCAAGGTCGTCCGCCCGCAGCGCGCCGCGCTCCAGGACCTCGAGCGCACCAAGCGCTACATCCCCGAGGACCTCGACATCTACTTCGACGACGTCAACGACGCGTCCGAGCGCGTGTGGGACATGCTCGAGAACTTCAAGGAGGTCGTCGAGGGCCTCGAGTCGACGAACGAGTCGGTCCTCTCGCACCGCGTCAACGACGTCCTGCGCGTGCTCACCACCTTCAGCGTGATCATCCTGCCGCTGACGCTGATCGCCTCGACGTTCGGCATGAACGTCGCCTTCCCCGGCCACGGCGGCGCGACGGCGTTCTGGGTCATCCTCGGCGTCATGCTCGTGACGCTGGTCGGCATGACCGTGTACTTCAGGCGCCGCGGCTTTCTCTGACCGCCCGCACGAGCGTGAACTGCGTGCCCGCGCCCTCGATCTGCTCGAGGATCAGGCCGGCGTTCGTGGCCACCGCGCCGAGCGCCTCGAGGGGGACGGCGGCGCCTAGCCACTCCGGCGCCGACTGGCCCCTCGGCTGGCGGCCGGCGAGGCCGCGCAGCAGCTCGCGGCGGCTGGTGCCCGTGCGCTCCGGCGGCGGGGGCTCGTGGACCTTCGGGTCGGTCGAGAGCCCGAAGGCGGCCCAGGCGCCGGGCTTGAGGACGCGCCCGAGCTCCTCGACGTAGCCGAGCGTCACCTTCGCGTCGGGGATGTGCTGGAAGACCACGTGGGAGACGGCGCCGTCGAGCGACGCGTCCTCGACGCCGGTCAGCGACTCGCCGTCGCCGAGCAGCCAGGTGACGTTGTTCAGCGCGTCGTTGAGCTCCTGCGCGCGGCGGAGCATCTCGGGCGAGACGTCGAGGGCGATGACGTGCGCGGCGCGGCGGGCGAGGACGCGGGTGAGGCGGCCGAGGCCGCAGCCCAGGTCGAGCACGAGGTCGTCCTGGCGGACGGTGACGCCGAGGCTCGACAACAGCGTGTCGAGGTCGCGCTCGCCCTCGCGCCAGAAGCGATCGGGGTCGGCGGCCTTGTACGGCTCGCGGTTGTCGACGAAGTGGAACGCGTCCTCCTTGGCCCGGGCGTCCCAGAACCGCCGCATGCGACTCGCCTCCATGGCCGGGACCGTAACCCGCCCGGCGACCCGGTGTAGACGCGCCCGTGCCGGCCCCGCCCCTCGACTCCCTCGAGCGCCTCGTCGAGACGTGGGCGCTCGAGCAGCCGATCCGCAAGCGGCGGATGCTGATCATCGTCAACCCGTACGCCACGACGGTCTCCGACCGGCTGCGCAACCTCGTCGTCCACGCGCTCCAGAGCCGCTACGACGTCACGGCGTTCGACACCGAGCGCCAGGGCCACGCGACCGAGCTGGTGCGCGAGGCCGCCGAGGAGGGCTTCGAGGTCGTCGTCGCCTTCGGCGGCGACGGCACGCTCAACGAGGCGGCCAACGGCCTCGCCGGGACCGACGTCCCGCTCACCCACCTCCCCGGCGGCAGCACGAACGTCGTCTGCAAGATGCTCGGCGTCCCGGGCGAGATCGTCGACGCGACCGAGCACCTGCTGCGGATGGCCGACGACTTCCGGCCGCGGCGGATCGACCTCGGGCACGCCGCCGGCCGCTACTTCGTCGCGAGCGCCGGCTACGGGCTCGATGCCGCCGTGACGCGCGCCGTCGACCTCAAGCCGCAGCTCAAGCATCGCTACGGCGAGTGGTACTTCACCTGGGCGGCGGTGCGGACGTTCTTCCGCCACTACCTGGTCCGCCCGCCGCGGGTCGAGCTGGAGACGGACGCCGGCGAGCGGCTGAGCGGCATCGACGCGATCGTGCAGAACGGCGACCCGTACACCTACTTCGACGTCCGCCCGCTCGAGGTCGCCGTGAACTCGCGCCTCGACAGCGGCCGGCTCGCCGGCGCGATGCTGCACCGCGCGACGCCGATCGACGTCCCGACCGTCGCCTACCGGCTGTTCTCCAAGCGTCACCGCCTCGTCGACCACCGCCAGATCACCGGCTTCAGCGACGTCGGCGGCGTGCGCGCGCGCACGACCGACGGCAAGGAGGTCCCGCTCCAGCTCGACGGCGACTGGGTCGGGGACTTCAGCGAGGTCGAGTTCAGCGTCGCGCCGGGCGCGCTGAGCGTCGTGGGCTAGCGGAGCACGACCCGGGTCCGCACCGGGGCGCGGTGGCCCGGTCGCTCGATCACCATCGTGTAGCGGCGCCAGCGGAGCTTGCGCACCACCCGGAGCCTCACGTTCCTGCCGCCGGAGGGCAGCGTGCCCGTGGCGTACACGACGCCATCGCGCATGAACTTCACCGTGCTCTTGCCGGCGATCGTGTAGCTCCCGGGCTCGAAGAGGAACCGGCACTGCACGATCGCCGCCTGGAAGGCGCGGCAGACCGGCTTGCCGGGCGGGCCCTGCAGCCCCTGGAGGCCGCGCGGGCCGATCGGACCGGGCGGGCCCGGCGGACCCGCGGGCCCGGGCTGCTGCGCGCCGCCGGTGCCGGTGAGCGCGATCGTCCTCGGGCCGAAGCGGTTGTTCGACTCGACGGTGATGCTCCCTGACCGGGCGCCCAGCGCGAGCGGGTTGAA
>DASVRH010000010.1:0-5527 GCA_036388715.1 Solirubrobacteraceae bacterium
GAGCGCGCGGACCTGCTCCTGCGGCTGGCGGCGGCCGTCTGGCGGACCGGCCGGTGGGAGGAGGCGCGCGAGCGCTTCGCCGACGCCGCTGCCGCGGCGCGCGACGCCGGCGCCCCCGAGCTCCTCGCCCGCGCCGCGCTCGGCCATTCCGGGGGCGCCTGGGAGCGCTTCGGGACCGAGGACCCGGCGAGCGTCGCGCTGCTGGAGGAGGCACTGGCGACGCTGCCCGCCGAGGACTCCCCGCTGCGCGCGCGGGTGCTCTCGCGGCTGGGCGGCGTCCTCTACTACTCGCCGGACTCGCAGGAGCGCTCGCCCGCGCTGGTGGTCGACGCGATCGACATGGCGCGGCGGACCGGCGACCCCGAGGCGCTCGTCGCCGCGCTGAGCGCGTCGCAGTACGCGTTCTGGCGGCCCGGGCAGGGCGACGTGCGGCTCGCCTACGTCGACGAGCTGGTCGAGCTGTGCGAGGGGCTCGGCGACCTCGAGGCCGCCGCGGAGGCCCGCGCCTGGCGCGTGATCGTCGGGCTCGAGCTGTGCCGGCGCGACCAGGCGGAGCGCGACATGCGCCGCCACGCGGAGCTGGCCGAGCGGCTCGGGCAGCCCGAGCTGATCGTCCACGCCGCCGCCTTCACGGCGATGCTGGCCCTCCTCGACGGGCGCTGGGAGGAGGCCGAGCAGGCGGCCGAGGCGGTGCTCAGCCGCGGCGCGCGGTCCGAGGCGCCGGACGCGCTGCAGTTCTTCGGCGTCGAGATGATCGTGCTGCGCGGCGAGCAGGGCCGCCTCGGCGAGCTGCGGCCGCACTTCGAGCGGCTGGTCCGGGAGGTCGGGGCGCTGCCCGGCTGGCGGACGGCGCTCGCGTGGGCGCACGTCCAGTCCGGCGAGCCCGAGCAGGCGCTGGCCACGCTCGCCGACCTGCGCGCGGACTCGTTCGCCGCGCTGCCGTTCGACGCCAACTTCGACGCCGCGCTGTGCATCGTCTCCCACATCGCCGCCGAGCTCGGCGACGCCGAGCTGGCCGCCGAGGTCGGGCCGCTGCTGCGGCCCTACCGCGACGTCTGGTGCGTGCTCGGGCCCGCGCCGGCGACGATCGGGCCGGTGGCGTACTCCGTCGGGCTGTGCGCGCTGGTCGCGGGCGACCCGGCCGCCGCGGCGGAGGACTTCGAGCTCGCGCTCGAGCGGGCACAGGCGATGCGCTCCGCGCCGTACGTCGCGCGCGCCCACGCCGGCCTGGCCGAGGCGCTCGGGCGGCTGGGCCCCGAGCACCGCGACCGGGCCGCCCGGCACGGCGACGAGGCGCTCGGCATGGCCGAGCGCCTCGGGATGGTGCGCCTGACCGAGGCGCTGCGCGGCCGGGCCGTGGCCTGACCGCGCACGCCTCGGGGAGTCGGTCCTACCGCCCGCGGGAGACCACGAGGACGACGCGGCCGGGGCGGACGATGGTCCGGACCACGCGGCCGCGCTTGACGCGGCGGTGCTTCACGCGGCGCACGGCGACCCGGCTGGTGCAGCCGCCCTTCGCGAGCCGGCGCTTGGCGCGGGGCAGCGTGAGGCGCTTGACCTTGACCGTGGCGCATGCGTTGCGGGCGATCGGCTGGCCGCCCTGCTGGTTCTGCGGGCCGTCGACCACCGGCGCCTGCGCGCGGTCGACCTGCTCGCAGTCCGGCGCGACCGTGTCGTTCGCGTCGGCCTTCACCGCATCGGTGCCGGCGCCGCACGTGATCGAGTCGATCTCACCGTCGCGGGCGTCGACGAGGTCGTTGCCGTAGGGGACCTTGCACCACAGCGGGCCGCAGTCGCCGCCGGCCAGGTCGGCGGAGATCGTGTCGCGGCCGGGGCCGCCGACGATCGTGTCGTCGCCGAAGCCGCCGTCGAGCTTGTCGTCGCCGGCGCCGCCGTCGATCGCGTCGCGGCCGTCGCCGCCGCGCAGCTCGTCGTCGCCGCCGAGGCCGATCAGCTCGCCGTCGTCGCCGACCTGGTGGAGCTTGACGTACTCGGCCGCGTCGGTTCCGACGAACCGGCCGCCCTTCGACATCGTCAGCCGCTCGACGCCGCGGACGTCGTCGCCCTCGCCGGGCCGGCCGTCGTCGGCGTCGCCGCCGAGCGTGACGTTGAGCAGCGGCTCGGCGTCGCCGGTGCGCCGCGTGCTCCACTCGCTGACGATCTCGTCGGTGCCCGCGCCGCCGTCGACCACGTCGGCGGCCGGGTCCTCGTAGCCGTCGGGGCGCAGGACGTCGTCGCCGCCGCCGCCGAGCAGGCGATCCGAGCCGGCGTTGCCCTCGACCTCGTCGTTGCCCTCGCCGCCGTCGAGCTGGTCGTTCTCGGCGCTGCCGACGAGCTTGTCGTCGCCCGCGCCGCCGTCGAGGACGACGGCGTGCTCGTAGCCCTCCAGCCGGTCGCGGCCGTCGCCGCCGAGCATCGTGACCGGCTCGGTGACGCCGGAGCTGACGACCACGTAGTCGTCGCCGTCGCGGAGGTCGAGGCGCATGCCGTTGGGGGCCGGACAGACGGCCTGGCCGTACCCGGTCTCCATGTCCTTGCAGTAGGGCGTGTCGAGGGTGAACGTGGTCCCGGCGTCGTACAGGGTCACGGCGCCGTCGACGTCGTGATCCTGGATCGACATGTTGTTGACCTCGCCGGGTGAAGCGGTGAGGACGAGGATCTCCTGGTCGGTCGGGCCCTCGTAGTGCAGCGTGGCCGCACCCGCGCTCGCCGGGGCGGCGAGGGCGGCGGCGACGCCGAGGATGGTGGCTATGCGCTTGGTGGGGTGGGTCATGGGCCGGGACCGTCACGGACCGGCCTTGCCGCCACCTTGGAGCAAGCTTGGCGGCCCCGTTAGACCTGGCTCGGGTCGCCTATCGTCAGGCGGCGTGACGACCCTCAGTGCGACCTTCCTCTTCGCCGACATCGCGGGCTTCACCGCGCTGACCGAGGCCCACGGCGACGCGGAGGCCGCCGCGCTGGTGGGCGAGTTCTGCCGAGCGGTGCGGGCCGAGCTCCCGGAGTACGGCGGGCGGCAGGTCAAGACGATCGGCGATGCGCTGATGCTGAGCATCCCCGAGCCGGCGAGCGCGGTCCTCCTCGGGCTGCGGATCACGCACGAGCTGATGCTCGGCCACGGCGCCCCCGCGGTCCGCGTCGGGATGCACCACGGCTCGGCGATCGAGCAGGACGGCGACTACCTGGGCGCCGCCGTCAACCTGGCCGCGCGCGTCTCGGCCGAGGCCGGCGGCGGCGAGGTCCTCCTGACCGCCGAGACGGCGGCCCTCGCTCCGCAGCTCGAGGGCGTGCGGTACGAGCCGCGTGGGCGCCGTGAGCTGCGCAACGTCCGCGAACCCGTCGAGCTCTTCGCGGCGGTCCGCGCGGGCGAGACGGGGGAGGGGGCGCTCCCGTGCGACCCCGTCTGCCGGATGGCCGTCGACCCCGAGCGCGCCGCGGGCCGCCTCGTCTACGAGGACACGGCGTACTTCTTCTGCACCCTCGCCTGCGCCGGCGAGTTCGCGCGCAGCCCGGAGCGCTTCGCCCGCGAGGGCTAGGCGCTCCGGGGTGGCCCGCGCTAGGCCATCGCCGGCGGGTGCCCGCCGTGGTGGAGGTACTCCGCCGGCCGCAGGACCATCGCGCCGAGCATCGCCGCGAGCATGACGAGGTGCTCGGCGAGCATGACCGGCCCGATCCGCGCGCCGGCCGCCACCGCGGTCAGCGCGGCGAGCGTCGGCAGCACCATCGAGGCCGCCATCTCGAGCGTGGCGCGCCACTCGTGGCCGCGGTACCGCATCCAGCCGGCCATTGGCAGCGTCATCGCGATGCCCATGTTGACCAGCATCATCGGGTCGCTGTGCCCGAGCAGCAGGCCGAGCGGCTTGCCGAGGACGACCATGCCGGCCAACATCGCGGCGACCATCTCGCCGTAGTGGCGCAGCAGCTGCCGGGCCTCCGGGTGGCGCGGGGGCTTCGGCGGCGCGAGCTTCGGGTCCGCGGCGATCTCGACGCTGGCCTCGAAGTTCACCTCGGGGAGGACCCGGGCCAGCGGCCGCGGCAGCCACCAGTTCCACTTGCCGAGCAGCTGCATCGCGGCGGGCACGAGCGCCAGCCGGACGATCGTCGCGTCGACGGCGATCGCCACCGCCGCGCCGAGCCCGATCTGCTGGATCGACGGCAGCCCCGTCCCGACGAAGATCATGAACACGGCGACCATGATCAGCGCGGCGCTCGAGATCGTCCTGGCGCTGCTCGCGAGACCCTCGGCGACCGCCTCGCGGGTGTCACCGGTCGCGTCGTAGCGCTCCCGGATCCGGCTGAGGAGGAACACCTCGTAGTCCATCGACAGGCCGAACACGATCGCGAGGACGAGCGGCGGGGTCACCGCCTCGATCTCGCCGAACACGAGGGTCAGGACGCCGTAGGCGGCGCCCACCGACAGCAGGTTCATCACCACCGCCTTCAGCGGCAGGACGACGCTGCGCAGCAAGACGAGCAGCAGGAGGAACGAGAGGCCGAGGACGAAGAGCACGATCTTCCACATCGAGTCGGAGACCGTCGTGCGGAAGTCCTCCTGCGTCGCCGTGCCGCCGCCGACGGCGACGTCGTAGGGCGAGGACGCGAGCGTCTTACGCAGCCGGGCCACCGCGGCCTTCGCCTCCTCGGACTCCCCGTCGTGCCGGAGCTGGGCGACGAGCAGCGCGGAGGAGCCGTCGTCGCCGAGCACGGGGGCCGCGACCTTCGTGATCTCGCGGTCGCTCTCGACCGTGAGCCGGAGCGCCGCGAGCGCCGCCGGGTCATCCGTCTTGGCGACGATCCGGACGGGCGCGCTCGCCCCGGGGCCGGTGACGGCCGTGGCCGCCTCGAACCCCTGACGCGTCTCGTCCCGCGGGTCGAACTGGCGCAGCGCGCCGCTCGACGTCTGCAGGTCGAGTGCCGGCGCCGCCAGCGCCAGCAGCACCGCGGTCGCGGCGACGAGCGCGACGACCGGCCGGCCCATGACGAGGCCGGTCCAGCGGCCCCAGAAGCCGTGCCCCGACCGCGTGCGGTGGCGCAGCCGCCGGAAGACCGGGCCGCGCGACCAGGCGCGGTGCCCGAGCTTGCTGATGAGCGCCGGCAGCAGCGTCGCGCTGGCGACGATCGCCACGGCGACGACGAGGATCGCGCCGATCGCCATCGAGCGCAGGGCGGTCGTGTCGATGATGAACAGCCCGGCGAGCGACGCGATCACGGTGACGCCGGAGAAGATCACCGCCACGCCCGAGGTCGCCATGGCCGTCGACCGCGCCGCCTCCGGTGACCTTCCGGCCGCGATCTCCTCGCGGTAGCGGGCGAGCACGAAGAGGGAGTAGTCGACCGCCACGCCGATGCCGATCATCGACGCCATGTTCGTCACGAAGACGCTCATCTCCATCGTGCGCGACAGCGCGTAGATGAGCCCGCCGGTGACGACGACCGAGACGAAGCCCAGGGCGAGCGGCAGCGACGCCGCGGCGAGCGAGCCGAAGACGACGAGCAGGATCAGCGCGACGATCGGGAAGCCCGAGCGCTC
>DASVRH010000011.1:0-3203 GCA_036388715.1 Solirubrobacteraceae bacterium
CATGCCCGACCCCATCGCGACCGTCGTCAGCGGCGAGTCGGCCAGCCGCGTCGGCATGCCGGTCTCCTCCGCGATCCGCTCGGCGAACCCCTGGAGCAGGACGCCGCCGCCGGCGAGCACGATGCCCTCCGACGAGATGTCGGCGGCGAGCTCGGGCGGCGTGCGCTCGAGCGTCTCCTTGACCGCGTCGACGATCGCCTGCACCGGCTCGGCCAGCGCCTCGCGCACCTCGGCGCTCGAGAGACGGACGCTGCGCGGCAGGCCGGTCGCGAGGTGGCGGCCGCGGATCTCGATCTCGATCTCCGACACAAGCGGCCAGGCGGAGCCGAGCTCGACCTTGATGTCCTCCGCCGTCTGCTGGCCGATGGCGAGGCCGTAGACCCGGCGGATGTAGGCGGACACGGCGTCGTCGAGCTCGTAGCCGCCGGTCCGCACCGACTCGCTGACGACGATCCCGCCGAGCGAGATCACCGCGACCTCGGTCGTCCCGCCGCCGACGTCGACGACCATGTGGCCGCGCGGCTCCTCGATCGGCAGCCCGGCGCCGATGGCGGCCGCGAGCGGCTCCTCGATGAGCTGAACCTGGCGGGCGCCGGCGCTCAGCGACGCGTCGACGACCGCACGCTTCTCGACCTCGGTCACGCCCGAGGGCACGCACATGACCAGCCGCGGCCGCGACAGCCGGGGCTGGTCGACGCGGCGCATGAAATAGCGGAGCATCTCCTCGGTGACCTCGAAGTCGGCGATGACG
Source organism: Solirubrobacteraceae bacterium (assembly GCA_036388715.1). Taxonomy (GTDB): domain Bacteria; phylum Actinomycetota; class Thermoleophilia; order Solirubrobacterales; family Solirubrobacteraceae; genus CADCVT01. Next base: position 752 of record DASVRH010000011.1, read on the forward strand.
CCGTGGCGCAGCGGCCGGATCGCCGAGATGTTCGCGGGCGTCCGGCCGATCATCCGCTTGGCCTCCGACCCGACGGCGTGGACCGCGCCGGTGTTGGTGTCCATCGCGACGACCGACGGCTCGGACACCACGATTCCCCGCCCGCGCACGTACACGAGCGTGTTCGCGGTGCCGAGATCGATCGCGACGTCGCGCGACCCGAAGCCTGTGAACCTGCCGAGCACGAGCGCCCGATCCTCGCAGAGTGCGGGGGAAAACGCGAAAGACTCCGCCCGCGCGTCAGCCGTCCTCCGGACCGTGCCGCTCGGCCAGCGCGTGCTCCACGAGTCGGTCGATGAGGTCGGGAGGCAGCGCCGCGCCCGCGGCGGTCGCCCGCGGGCGGGCGGCCGACACGGCGGCCTGCACCAGGAGCGCCTCGCTCTGCGCACGAGCGGCGGCGACGGCGGAGCGCGAGACCGCGTCCGCGGCGGCGGCGTCGAGCGGGGTCCCGGAGGCCCGCTGCTCCTCGACCACCTTCGCCGCGACGGCCGCGGCGAGCGCGTCGCTGTCCGCCGGCGCGCCGAGCTCGAGCGTGTTGCCGAAGACGGTGACCTTCGTGACCCGGGTGTAGAAGGCGCCGGCGAGGACGGCGATCAGCCCGGCGCCGACCAGGCCCGCGAGGAAGGCGTCGCCCGGCGCCTTCTCCACGACGGTCTTGCCGGCCGGACGGTCACGGATCGTGACCGACTCACGCCGCAGATCCTCGCGGAGCGCGAAGGCGGCGATCCAGATGGCGATCCCGACCGCGACCAGGACCCACGGCATGACGCGCGAGCGGCTCGGCGCGACGACGACCTCCTGCGGGGCGCCGGCCACGGATCAGACCTCCGCCGAGAAGGTCTGCGCGAACCGCGCGGCCACCTGCTCTCGCGCCTCCTGCGTCATGCCCACGACCCGGCTCGCCTCGACGGACGACACGGGCCGCGTCTCGACCATGAAGAGCAGCGCGACCGCCGCGTGCCACCATCCGTCGGGGACGGCGAGCCGCGGCAGGGCGACCATGACGCTGCTCGTCCGGGCCGCGTCCGCGAGCCGCTCGAACTCGGCGGGATCGTCGAAGACCTCGGCCGGGGAGATCGGCGCGAGGACGGCATAGCCCTCGAAGACGGAGACGACCAGCCCGTACGCGAGCCGGACCGGGATGGTGTACCGCTCCGGCACCTCGTCGTGCTGATAGATCAACGCGGACGGCTCCTCGACCATCGCGGCGAACGGGATGGGAGCGCAGACATCGCCCGGGAGCAGCGGACCTCCCGCCGGCGCCCAGCAGTCGTCCTGGAGATCGAGGTCCTCGGTCATCGCGTCCAGCTCCCCTGAACGGACGACGGTATCCGACTAGCGAGCCGCGCTGCCCTTCCGCGAGCCTCTCGCGCCGGCGGTCGCGGCGCGCTCGTGCTCCTGCGGAGCCGCGTACATCTCGTCGCGCAGGCTCTGGACGTCCTCAGGCCGGAAGCGACGCACGCCGCTGGGCAGCCGGACCGCCTTGATGAAGCCCGCACTCTCCCAACGTCGCAGCGTGTTCTCGTGCACGCCGAGCAGCTGCGCGGCGGTGCGAACCTGAAGGAGGTCGGAGGGGGGCATGGCGGGAACGTCTCCTGCGGTGGGTCGATCGATGGTCCGGGTGTACCCGGATGGTAGACGATGTGCACGTGGTGTGTCTAGGTGAGATAGTCGACGTGGTGGAGAATAGGCACGACCCCGGACGGACGGATGTCCGGGTCACTCATCGCGCCGGTCGCTGACGCCGTCGAGCGCCCGGAGCAGCTCGGCGAGCGCCGCGCTCAGGGACGATCCCGGATCCGCGGGAGCCCAGTTGCGCCGGCCCTCCCGCCGCACCAGACCGAGGTCCCGCAGCCGCGCGAGGTGCCGGTCCAACCCTCGCTCCCCCACCTCGCAGCGAGCGGCCAGGGACTCCGGCGACCACCCCGCGTCCGGCGTCGGCTCCACGAGCAGCGCGTGGAGCAGCAGCCGGCGCGGCCGGGCGCCGAGAAGCCAGGCGCGATCGGAGAGGTTCTTGGAACCTCGCACTCCCATGTAAAACTGTTTTACACTGTCGGACATGGCGACGCCCCGGCAGGACCCGCAGCGCCCGGCGCTGCGGCTGCTCGCCTCCCCCGAGGAGGAGCCGCTCGAGGAGTTCACGCCGTCACCGCTGTCCGCTCCGCGCCGGCCGGGCGAGCGCCGGGAGGCGCTGACGTTCGCGGCCGGTCCGGGAGTGCGGGCGCTCACGGCGGAGGCGGCCGCCGCCGGCGTCGACCTCGACCTGGCCGTGACGGCCGTCCTCGAGCGCCGGCGCGCGGAGCACGGGATCGAGGCCTCGCTCGGCGCGGAGGCGCGCGAGGTGATGGCGGCGCTCGACACCGCCGCGGCGTCGGCGCGCGCGGCGATCCCCGCCGGCGACGCCACCGCGGCG
>DASVRH010000012.1:0-4214 GCA_036388715.1 Solirubrobacteraceae bacterium
GAGGAACTGCTCCTCGTCGGGCTCGGCGGCGGTGCCCTCGCGGGCCAGCCGCTCGGAGCGCTCGACGACCCGCTCGAACTCCTGCTCGTCCTCGGGCTCGCGCCAGTCGGCCATCCGCAGGCCGATGGCGATCATCGGCCCGAAGATCAGCGCCGCGCCTCCGATGACGACGGCCAGCGTCTCGATCGCCTTGATCGGCCCCGACGGGCTGAAGCCGTCGAGCAGCACGATCAGGCACAGCCCGGCGACCATCGCGATCGCGGCGGCCCACAGGGTCCGCGCGAGGCCGGGCGACGGGCGCCTCACCGCAGCGCCCTCGCGATCACGAGCCGCTGGATCTCGTTCGTGCCCTCGTAGATCTGCGTGATCTTCGCGTCGCGCATGTAGCGCTCGACCGGGTACTCGGTCACGTAGCCGTAGCCGCCGAGGACCTGCACGGCCTCGACGGTGACGCGCATCGCGTTGTCCGACGCGAAGAGCTTGGCCATCGAGGAGTACTTGCCGAGCAGCTTGTCGCCGCGGTCCGCGAGCGCGCACGCCTTGTAGAGCAGCTCGCGCGCGGCGGCGGTGCCGGTCTCCATGTCGGCGAGCTTGAACGAGATCGCCTGATGCTCGTTGATCGGCTTGCCGAAGGTCACGCGCTCGCGCGCGTACTGCGCGGCGTAGTCGGTCGCGCCCTGCGCGATGCCGACGGCCTGCGCGGCGGCGCCGAGGCGCGTGCGCTCGAGCGTGCCGAGCGCGACGGCCAGGCCACGACCGACCTCGCCGACGACGTTCTCCGCGGGGACGCGCACGTCCTCGAAGACGGGCGAGCCGGTCGGCGACCCCTTGATGCCGAGCTTGTGCTCGATGTTGCCGATCGAGAAGCCCGGTCGGTCCTTCTCGACGACGAACGCGGTGATGCGCCGGTTCGCGCGGTCGGTCGTCGCGAACACGACGTAGAAGTCGGCGATGCCGGCGTTCGTGATCCAGTTCTTCGTCCCGTTGATGACCCAGTGATCGCCGTCCTGCACGGCGCTCGTGCGCATCGACCCCGGGTCCGAGCCGGCCTCGGGCTCGGAGAGGGCGAAGGCGGGCGACCATTCGCCGGTCGCGCAGCGCGGCAGGAAGCGCTGCTTCTGCTCGTCGCTGCCGAAGAGCTGGATCGGCAGCGTCCCCAGCTCCTGGACCATGAGGATCAGCGCGCTCGACGCGCAGACGCGCGCGATCTCCTCGACGCCCATCTGCAGCATGACCGTGCCGGTGCCCGTGCCGCCGTACTGCTCTTCGAACGGCAGGGCGAGGACGTCGTTCTCGGCGAGCAGGCGGCGGACGTCCCACGGGTACTCGGCCTTCGCGTCGATCTCGGCGGCGCGCGGGGCGATCTTCTCCCGCGCGATCTGCCGGATCGTGTCCCGGAAGTCGAGGAACTCCTGCGGGATCGCGTAGACGTCGGAGCTCGTCGTCTGCATCTGACCCATGGTACGGCGGGTATCGTGCGCGCCGTGGCGACCGGCTCCTCCGTGCTCGACTTCGCCCGGCGCCGCGACCCGCGGATCGAGGTGCGCCCGGCGCGGCCCGGCGACCCTGTGGTCCGCACGCTCGACGAGTCCGGCTTCGGCCCGCACGTCGCGCGGCTGCTGGGCTACCCGCGCGACTCGCCCGCCGGGGAGATCCTGGTGGCGGCGACGCCGCGCGGGCGGCTGGTCGGCGGCGCGTGCACGGCGAGCTTCGGCGAGACGGGCTGGAGCGGCGCGCTCGGCGGCCGGCCCCGCGCGCGGCGGCGCGGCGCCGGCGAGCTGTTGACCCGCGCGTGCGTGGACTGGCTGGAGGAGCGGGGCGCGCGGACGTCGCTGCTCTACGCGACGGAGATGGGCCGCCGCGTCTACGAGCGCGTGGGCTTCGTCGCCGAGGCGCCGGCCCGCGCCTGGCGCGGCACGCCGCCCGGCGGGCCGTCGGAGGCCGTGCGGCGGCTGCGCCCGGCCGACCGCGAGGCGATCCTCGCGCTCGACCGCGCTGCGACCAACGAGGACCGCTCCCCTGTGCTCGACCAGCTGCCCGCGCTGCTCGGCATGGCGCTCGAGCGCGGCGACGGGTCGCTGGCGGCGTTCGCGCTCAACACGCCGTGGGGCGCCGGGCCGGCCGTGGTCGCGGCCGACCAGGAGGCCGGCCTCGCGATGCTGCGCGCGCTCGTCCGCGAGCCGCAGCCGGTCACGATCACCGTGCCCGACGACAACCCCGGCGTCGGGCGCGTGCTCGCCCAGTGGGGCTTCCAGCCGGTCAACACCGCATTGAGGATGCGCTACGGCCCTCCGGTCGGTCATGATCCGACCAGGATGTTCGGGCTGTTCAACCTGTTCTTCGGATGAGCGACGCGGACGTCGTCGTCGTCGGAGCCGGGCTCGCGGGCCTGGCCGCGGCGCGGGCGCTGGTCGCGCAGGGGCGCGAGGTCGTGGTGCTCGAGGCGCGCGACCGCGTCGGCGGCAGGACCCTGAACGAGCCGATCGGCGACGGCGACAAGGTCGTCGAGGTCGGCGGCCAGTGGGTCGGCCCGACGCAGTTCCGGCTGCTCGAGCTGGCGCGCGAGCTCGGCGTCGAGACGTTCCCGACCAACACCGCGGGAACGTCGGTCATCGAGTGGCGCGGCGAGATCAAGCGCTACGAGGGCCTCATCCCCCGGCTCAACCCGGCGATCCTCCTCGACTACGAGCAGGCCAAGCGGCGGCTCGACAAGCTCGCGCGCACCGTGCCGCTCGAGGCGCCGTGGACCGCGCCGAACGCCCGCGAGCTCGACGCCAAGACCTTCCACACGTGGCTGCGGCGCAACACGGTCACCGACGGCGGGCGGCTGTTCCTCGAGATGATCTGCGAGGCGGTCTGGGCCGCCGAGCCCGCCGACGTCTCGCTGCTGCACGTCCTCTTCTACATCCACTCCGCCGGCGGCTGGGAGGACCTGATCGGCACCGAGGGCGGCGCGCAGGAGGCGCGCTTCGTCGGCGGCTCGCAGCGGCTGTCGCTGCGCATGGCCGAGGAGCTCGGCGACCGCGTCCGCCTCTCCTCCCCCGTCCGCCGGATCGCGTGGGACGACGACGGCGTGACCGTCGAGGACGTCCGCGCCAAGCGCGTCGTCGTCGCCCTGCCCCCGACGCTGACGTCACGCATCGCCTACGACCCCGTCCTCCCCGGCCACCGCGACCAGCTGACCCAGCGGATGCCTCAGGGCACGGTGTGGAAGTGCATGGCCGTCTACGACGAGCCGTTCTGGCGCCGCGACGGGCTCAACGGCTTCGGCACGAGCGACGCGGGCCCGATCCGCCTGACCTACGACAACTCGCCGCCCGACGGCTCGCCCGGCGTGCTCCTGGGGTTCCTCGAGGGCGACTTCGCCCGCCGCGCCGGGCTGATGTCCGAGGCCGAGCGCCGCCTCTCGGTGCTCGACGTCTTCGGCCGGCTGTTCGGTGAGCGCGCGCGCCGGCCGGAGCGCTACATCGAGAAGTCGTGGGCCGAGGAGGAGTGGACCCGCGGGTGCTACGGCTGCTACATGACGCCCGGTGGGTGGACGTCGTTCGGCGAGTCGCTGCGGCGGCCGATCGGCCCGATCCACTGGGCGGGCGCCGAGACGGCCACGATCTGGAACGGCTACATGGACGGCGCCGTGCGGTCGGGGGAGCGCGCGGCGGCCGAGGCGATGCGCGCGCTCGAGGGCGCCCCGGCGGCGGTCGCCGCGGCTCGCTAGGTGCGGGTCCTCGTCCACGAGCGGATAGACCCGGCGCTGCTGGGCGAGCTGCCGCCCGAGGTCGAGCTGGTCACCGACCCCACGCGCGCCGAGGTGATCGTCGAGCCACGCGACGACCTGCTGCGCCACCTGCGCACGCTGCCCCACCTGCACACCGTCCTCGTCATGTCGGCGGGCACGGACTGGATCGAGCCGCACCTGCCCGACGGCGTGACGCTGGCCAACGCGCGGGGCGCGCGCGACGCGGCCGTCGCCGAGTGGGTCGTCGCGGCGACGCTCGCGATGCAGAAGCGGCTGTTCGACCAGGCGCGCCTGAAGAGGTGGGACGACCGGTTCCTGCTGCCTGACCTCGAGGGCTCGACCGCGGTGGTGCTCGGCTTCGGCTCGATCGGCGAGGCGGTCGCCGCTCGCCTGAGGCCGTTCGGCGTCGAGGTGGTCGGCGTGGCGAGCCGGGCGCGCGACGGCGTGCACGGCGTGGACGAGCTCCCCGAGCTGCTGC
>DASVRH010000013.1:0-4801 GCA_036388715.1 Solirubrobacteraceae bacterium
GCGCGGCAGCGAGCCGCCGGGGTGCACCGCCGCCTCGACCAGTCGCTCCACCGCTCGCCGCTCGCTCCGCGTCATCCGTCCAGCGCCTCCTCGAGCTCGCGCTCCTGGCGCTCGGCGAGCTCGGCCACCGCGGCGCGCGCGCCCTCGCCGTCGCGCCGGGCGATCGCGTCGGCCGCGCGCTCGTAGAGCGGCCGCAGCTCCTCGGTGACGAGCGGCGTGAAGAGGGCGGCGTGCTCGAAGTACACCGCGCGGACCGAGTTGAGGATCAGCGAGAACACGACGTTGCCGGCGGCCTCCACGACCGCGGCGAAGAACCCGAAGTCCGCCGCCTGCTGCTCGCCGGCGACGGCGGCCAGTCGCCCGATCTCGTCGGCCTGCGCGTCGGAGCGCCGCTCGGCGGCCAGGCCCGCGGCGACGGCGAGCATCCACCGCCGGGCCTCCATCAGCGAGCGCAGCGTGTCGCGGTTGACGCCGGTGGAGTCGAAGAGGACGTGGGCGATGACGTCGAGCCCGCTCGCGGTCCGCCAGTCCGAGACGCGCATGGCGTCGCCGTGGCGCACCTCCACCAGCTTCAGCTGCTCGAGCCGCTTGATCGCCTCGCGCACCGTCGTCGCGTTGACGCCGTACTCCCGTGCCAGCGTCCGCTGCGAGGGCAGCTTCTCGCCCGCGCCGTACCGGCCCGCGACGATCGCGTCGCGCAGCACGCCGAACAGCTCCTCGCTCGCCGTTGTCCGCCTCAACTGTTCCACTGATCGGAACAGTACCATGGTCCGCGTGGAGCTCGACATCGGCAGCACCTTCGGCCCGACCGCCTGGCGGCGCGTCACGCAGGACGAGATCGATGCCTTCGCGCGCATCAGCGGCGACAGCCAGTGGATCCACACCGACGTCGAGCGGGCCGAGCGCGAGAGCCCGTTCGGGACGACGATCGCCCACGGCAACCTCACGCTGAGCCTCATCGACGGCTTCCGCGACGAGCTGGTCGGCGCGGCGCCCGCCGGCACGAAGCTCGGCGTCAACCTCGGCTACGACCGCGTCCGCTTCCCCGCGCCGGTCCCGTCCGGCGCGGAGGTGCGCGCCACGATGGAGATCGTCCGCGCCGACGAGCGCGACGACGGCTGGGTCCAGATCGTCCAGCGCTTCACCGTCGAGGTCCGGGGCGGGGACAGACCCGCCTGCGTCGCCGACTCGGTGGTGCGGGTGCTACGCGCCTAGGGCGCGGGCGATGACCATCTGCTGCACCTCGTCGGTGCCCTCGCCGATGGTGAGGATCTTCGCGTCGCGGTAGAAGCGGCACACGGGGTACTCCTCGATGTAGCCGTAGCCGCCGTGGATCTGCACGGCCTCCTCGGTCGCGCGCACCGCGAGCCGGCCCGTCTTCAGCTTCGCCTGCGCGGCGGTGAGCGAGAAGTTCTTCCCGGCGTCCTTCTCGAGCGCCGCCTTGTAGACGAGCAGCCGCGCCGCGGCGATCTCCGTCGACATGTCGGCGAGCTTGGCCTGGATCGCCTGGAACTTCGAGATCGCCTGCCCGAACGCCCGGCGCTCCTTCGCGTACTTGAGCGCCTCGTCGAGCGCGCCCTGCGCGAGGCCGACGCCCATCGCGGCGACGCCGATCCGCCCGATGTCGAGGATGTGCAGGAACTGCTTGAACCCCTGCCCGCGCGGGCCGAGGAGGTTCTCCTCGGGCACCCGGCAGTCCTCGAAGACGAGCGGCCGCGTGTCGGAGGCGTTCCAGCCCATCTTCCGGTACGGCTCGCCCTGCTCGTAGCCCGGGGTCCCGTTCGGCACGAGGATGTTCGAGATCTCCTTCGAGCCGTTCGAGCCACCCGTCACGGCGGTGATCGCGACGACGCCGGAGATGTCGGTCCCGGCGTTGGTGATGAACTGCTTGGCGCCGTTGACGACCCACTCGCCGCCGTCGAGCGCGGCGCGCGTCTGGGTGTTCCCTGCGTCGGAGCCGGCCTCGGGCTCGGTCAGGCCGAACGCCCCGAGCGTCTCGCCGCTCGTCAGCGCCGGCATCCACTCGCGCTTCTGCTCCTCCGAGCCGAAGAGGTAGATCGGCTGCGTGCCCAGCGACGTGTGCGCGCACAGCGTGATCGCGACGGACGAGTCCACCCGGGTCAATTCCTCGACGGCGATCGCGTAGGCGAGCGTGTCGGCCCCGGCGCCGCCGTACTCCTCGGGGAACGGGATCCCCATGAGGTTGAGCTCGCCGAGCTTGCGCACGATCTCGTACGGGAAGCTCTTGGTGCGGTCGAGCTCCTCGGCGACGGGGGCGACCTCGCCGGTCGCGAAGTCGCGCACGGTGCGCTGGATGAGCTGGTGGTCGTCGGAGAGGTCGAAGTTCATGAGGCGCCCGAGGATAGGCGGGAGACCAGCTCGACGAGCAGGCGGACGCCGAACCCGGTGCCGCCCTTCGGCGCGTACGGTCGCCCGGCGTCGTCGGCCGCGCCCGCGATGTCGAGGTGCGCCCACGGGCGCCCGGCGGCGAAGCGCTCGAGGAAGTGCGCCGCCGTGATCGCGCCCGCCTTCCGGTGCCCGGTCGTGTTGACGATGTCGGCGTACTGGCCCTTGATCATCTCGCCGTACTCGGGGTGCATCGGCAGCCGCCAGACGAGGTCGCCGGTGGCCCGCCCGCACTCCTCGACGAGCCCGGCCAGCGCGTCGTCGTTCGACAGCAGGCCCGCGTACGTCGTCCCGAGCGCGACCTCGATCGCGCCGGTGAGCGTGGCGACGTCGACCAGCCGCTCGCAGCCCAGCTCGACCGCGTGCGACAGGCAGTCGGCCAGCACGAGCCGCCCCTCGGCGTCGGTGTTGTCGACCTGGATCGTCGTGCCGCTCATCGCCGTGACGACGTCGCCGGGCTTGATCGACCGCCCGCTGGGCATGTTCTCCGTCGCCCCGACCACGGCCGCCACGGACACGGGGAGCCCGAGCCGCGCGATCACGCCCATCGCCTCGACGACCGCCGCGCCGCCGGACATGTCGAACTTCATCGCCTCCATGCCCTTCGCCGGCTTGAGCGACAGGCCGCCGGTGTCGAAGGTGACCGCCTTGCCCACGAGCCCGACCGCCGGCGTCCCGTCGCCGTAGGTCATCGTGATCAGCGCCGGCTCCTCGTAGGAGCCCTGCGCCACGGCGGCGAACGCGCCCATCCCGCGCTCGACCAGCTCCTCGCGGCCGAGCACGCTGACGGTCAGCGTCTCGTGTTGCTCGCCCAGCTCGAGCGCGCGATGCGCCAGCGCGGTCGGCGTCATGTGGTTGGCCGGTGTGTTCTGGAGGTCGCGCGCGGCGTTGACGCCCTCGGTCACGATGCGGGCGCGCTCGACGAGCGACGAGACGTCGTGGTGCGCGCTGACGATCAGCTCGCCCAGGCCCGACCCCTCGTCCTCCGCCTTGCTCTTGAACGCGTCGAAGCGGTAGGCCGCCATCAGCGTGCCCTCGACGAGCCCCGCCGCGACGTCGTCGCCGACCTTGTGCGGCAGCTCCCAGCACAGCGACCTGGTCCCGAGCTCCTTCGCGCGGCCGTGCACCGCCGTGGCGACGACGCGCGCGTCCTCGGCATCGAAGTCGTCGCGCGCGCCGAGCCCGACGAGGATCCACCGCCGCCCCTCGGCATGGGCCACCGCGAGCGCCTTGAGCCGGGCCTTGGCCTCGCCGGCGTCGACGAGCGATTGCAGGGTCCCGTTCGGCACGTCGTGGGGGATGCCCTTGCCCGCGAAGACCCCGACGGCGATGGTGTCGGCGCCGGTGTCGAGAGGTGCGTCGGTGGTGGCGGAGACGCGCATGCGAGGGGCGGACCCTATCCTCAGCCGCATGACCAAGACCGTGATCCTGGGAACCGCCCGCACACCCATCGGCAAGCTCGGAGGCGGCCTCAGCTCGCTCGACGCCACCGAGCTCGGCGGCACCGCCATCCAGTGCGCGCTCGAGCGCGCGAACGTGGAGCCGGAGCAGGTGAACCACGTCGTGATGGGCCAGGTCCTCCAGGCCGGGCAGGGCCAGATCCCCTCGCGGCAGGCCCAGATCAAGGCGGGCATCCCGAAGGAGGTCTCGTCGGAGACCATCAACAAGGTCTGCGCCAGCGGCGTGCGCGCCGTCGGCATCCTCGACGCGGCGATCCGCGCGGGCGACGTCGAGGTCGCCGTCGGCGGCGGCATGGAGTCGATGTCGAAGGCGCCGTACCTGCTCCCGCAGGCCCGCTTCGGCTACCGCATGGGCGACGCCAAGGCGCTCGACGCGATGGTCCATGACGGCCTGACCAACCCCTTCAGCGGCAAGCAGATGTTCGTCGAGGCGACCGAGGTGGGGGAGGAGCTCGAGATGACGCGCCCCGACCTCGACAAGTGGGCGCTGCGCTCGCACGAGCGCGCGCTCGCGGCGATCGACGAGGGCCGCATGTCCGACGAGATCGTCCCGGTGACGGTGAAGTCGCGCAAGGGCGACACCGTGGTCGAGGTCGACGAGGGCCCGCGCCGCGGCTCCTCGCTCGAGGCGCTCGCGAAGCTGCCCGGGCTCGTCTCCAAGGAGGGCTCGCACACCGCGGGCAACTCGCCGGGCGTCAACGACGGCGCCGGCGCCCTCGTGGTCGCCAGCGACGAGTGGGCCCAGGCCAACGGCAAGGAGGTCCTGGGCGAGATCGTCGGCCAGGCGCAGGTCGCCGACGACTTCCCCTACCTGGCCCGGACGCCCGCCAACGCCGCGACGAAGCTGCTCGACAGGCTCGGCATGCAGGCCGAGGACGTCGACCTGTGGGAGATCAACGAGGCGTTCGCGTCGGTGACCCTGAACTCGATCCGGA
>DASVRH010000014.1:0-11149 GCA_036388715.1 Solirubrobacteraceae bacterium
ACCCACGTCGCGCGCCACGCGCGTGACCTCGTCGGCGAACGTGCGCAGGGTCTCGACCATGCCGTTGATGGTCTCGGCGAGCTCCGCCACCTCGCCCTTCGTCTCGACCGTGATCTTCTGCGAGAGGTCGCCGTTGGCGACCGCGGTGGTGACCTGGGCGATGTTCCGGACCTGGTCGGTCAGGTTCGTCGCCATGCCGTTCACGGAGTCGGTCAGGTCGCGCCACGTGCCCGCGGCGCCCGGCACGTCGGCCTGGCCGCCGAGCTGGCCCTCGGTGCCGACGTCGCGGGCCACGCGCGTCACCTCGTCGGCGAACGTGCGCAGGGTCTCGACCATGCCGTTGATGGTCTCGGCGAGCTCCGCGACCTCGCCCTTCGTCTCGACGGTGATCTTCTGCGAGAGGTCGCCGTTGGCGACCGCGGTGGTCACGACGGCGATCTGACGCACCTGGTCGGTCAGGTTCGTCGCCATGCCGTTCACCGAGTCGGTGAGGTCGCGCCACGTGCCGAACGCGCCCGGCACGTCGGCCTGGCCGCCGAGGACGCCCTCGGTGCCCACCTCGCGGGCGACGCCGGTCACCTGCGCGGCGAACGTGCCGAGCGTCTCGGTCATCGAGTTGATCGTGTCGGCGAGCGCGGCGACCTCGCCGCGGGCCTCGACGGTCACCTTCTGCGTCAGGTCGCCGTTGGCGACCGCGGTCGTCACGTTGGCGATCTGGCGGACCTGGTCGGTCAGGTTCGACGCCATGCCGTTCACCGACTCGGTCAGGTCGCGCCACGTGCCGCTGACGCCCTTCACCTCGGCCTGGCCGCCGAGCTGCCCTTCCGTGCCCACCTCGCGCGCCACGCGCGTGACCTCGTCCGCGAAGGACGAGAGCTGGTCGACCATCGTGTTGATCGTGTTCTTCAGCTCGAGGATCTCGCCGCGTGCGTCGACGGTGATCTTCTGCGACAGGTCGCCGTTCGCGACCGCGGTCGTGACCTGCGCGATCTGGCGGACCTGGGTCGTCAGGTTGCCGGCCATGCCGTTCACCGAGTCCGTCAGGTCCTTCCAGGTGCCGGAGACGCCCTTGACCTGGGCCTGGCCGCCGCGCTGGCCCTCGGTGCCCACCTCGCGGGCGACGCGGGTGACCTCGTCCGCGAAGGACGAGAGCTGGTCGACCATGGTGTTCACCGTGGTGCCGATGCGGGCGAACTCGCCCTTCACCGGCTGGCCCTCGATGGTCATGGCCATCTTCCTCGTCAGGTCGCCGCGGGCCACGGCCTCCATCACGAGCGCGACCTCGGTCGACGGGCGGATGAGGTCGTCGATGAGCTGGTTGACGGACTCGATGCCCTCCTCCCAGTCGCCGCCGAGGTTCGCGAGCGACGCGCGCTCGGTCATGCGGCCCTCGCGGCCGACGATGCGGCCGACCCGGTCGAGCTCTCGGGTCATGGCCTGGTTGCGCTCGACGAGCGAGTTGAACGCGCGCTGAAGGTCGCCGACGATGTCGGTGCGCCGGGCACGGAGGCGCACGCTGAAATCGCCGTCAGCGGCCTTGTTGAGGGCGGCGACCAGGTCCTCGAGCGAGCGCTCGTCGACCCTCCCCACCCCGTTCGACGATTCCGCGGCCCGTGCCGCCGCGGAAGTCTTCTTGGCGGGCGACGACTTCCGGGTCGCGCCGCTCCTCGTACCTGTGGCCACCGACTCTCCTCCGATCAGGGTGGTGAAGCCCGCCAGGCTACTCCTGAGCGGGCGTCATCAGCTTCGCTGCCCGGCGGCTCTACCCTTTGCGCATGGCGACCGAGGAGCGGGCGAAGCCGCAGGAGCGCAAGGACGAGTTCACGACGATGTCGGGAGAGCCGGTCAAGCCGCTCTACACCGAGGCCGACCTCCCGCCGCTCGAGCACATCGGCCGCCCCGGCGAGTACCCGTTCACGCGCGGCGTCTACGACTCGATGTACCGCGGGCGGCTGTGGACGATGCGGCAGTTCGCCGGCTTCGGCACGGCCGAGGAGACCAACGAGCGCTTCCGCTACCTGATCGACCACGGGCAGACGGGGCTGTCGACCGCGTTCGACATGCCGTCGCTGATGGGCCACGACTCCGACCACCCGAAGTCGCTCGGCGAGGTCGGACGCGAGGGCGTCGCCGTCGACACGCTCGACGACATGGAGACGCTGTTCCAGGGCATCGACCTGGGCGAGGTCACCGTGTCGATGACCATCAACGCGCCCGCCGCGATCATGCTCGCGTTCTACGTCGTCGCCGCCGAGGAGAACGGCGTGCCGGCCGACCGGCTCGGCGGCACGATCCAGACCGACATCCTCAAGGAGTACATCGCCCAGAAGGAGTGGTGCTTCCCGATCGACCCGGCGATGCGGCTGGTCACCGACATGGTCGAGTGGTGCTCCACCGACATGCCGCGCTGGCACCCGATCTCGATCTCGGGCTACCACATCCGCGAGGCCGGCTCGACCGCCGCGCAGGAACTCGCGTTCACGCTGAAGAACGGCCTGACCTACGTTGAGGACGCCGTCGCCCGCGGGCTCGACGTCGACGACTTCGCCCCGCGCCTGTCCTTCTTCTTCAACGCGCAGATCGACTTCTTCGAGGAGATCGCGAAGTACCGCGCCGCCCGCCGCATCTGGGCGCGCGAGCTGCGCGAGACGTTCGGCGCGCGCAACCCGCGCTCGTGGCTCATGCGCTTCCACACGCAGACCGCCGGCGTCAGCCTCACGGCGCAGCAGCCGCTCAACAACATCATCCGCACGACGATCGAGGCGCTCGCCGGCGTCCTCGGCGGCACGCAGTCGCTGCACACGAACTCCTACGACGAGGCGCTCGCGCTGCCGACGGAGGACGCGGTGCGGATCGCGCTGCGCACCCAGCAGGTCATCGCGCACGAGACGGGCGTCACCGGCACGGCCGACCCGCTCGGCGGCAGCTACTTCGTCGAGTCGCTCACCGACACGCTCGAGGAGCGGGCGTACGCCTACTTCGCGAAGATCGACGAGCTCGGCGGGATGGTCGAGGCGGTCAAGCAGAACTATCCCCAGCGCGAGATCGCCGACGCCTCGTGGGCGCTGCAGGAGGAGATCGACCGCGGCGACCGCATCGTCGTCGGCGTCAACGCCTTCCAGCACGAGGACGAGACGCCCCTGCCGCTCCTGCGCATCGACCCGGCGCTCGAGCGCAAGCAGGTCGATCGCGTGCAGGGCGTCCGCGCCCGCCGCGACGGCGCGAAGGTCGAGCAGACCCTCAGCGCGCTGAAGCAGGCGGCCGGTCGAACCGACGCCAACCTGATGCCGTATCTCCTCGACGCCGCCCGCGTCCACGCGACAGAAGGCGAAATCGTCGAAACCCTGCAGGAGGTCTTCGGTTCGTACCGCGAGACCCCCGTCTTCTAAGGAGCCACCCCCACCATGAAGAAGCTCGCTCTCCCGGCGCTCGCCGCCGTCGCCGCCACCGCTGCCCTCGCCCCGCCCGCCCTGGCGGCGAAGACCGTGCGCGTCGACGACGACGTCTTCCGCCCCGGCACGGTGACGATCAGCTCGGGCACCACCGTCGTCTGGCGGTTCGTCGGCGACAACCCGCACAACGTCACGGTCCGCAAGGGGCCGGTGAAGTTCCGCTCGAGCACCAAGAGCTCGGGCAAGTTCTCCAAGCGCCTGCGCCGCGGCGGCACGTACCGGATCGTCTGCACGATCCACCCGGGCATGCGCATGACCCTCAAGGTCCGGTAGGAGGCCAACGCCGGCCGGGCGCCTCAGCGCGCCGCGACGGCCCGCGTCGTATCCTCTCGCGCGCCTCCGGCACCCTTGCCGGGGGCGCGTCCCATGCCTGCTGCTCCCTCCGGCACCAAGAAGATCCGCGTCGTCGTGGCCAAGCCTGGCCTCGACGGGCACGACCGCGGGGCGAAGATCATCGCCCGCGCGCTGCGCGACGCCGGGATGGAGGTCATCTACACCGGCCTGCACCAGACGCCCGAGCAGATCGTGGAGACCGTCATCCAGGAGGACGCCGACGCCGTCGGCCTCTCGATCCTGTCCGGCGCCCACATGACGCTCGTGCCGAAGGTGGTCGAGCTGCTGAGAGCGCAGGAGGCGGAGGACGTGCTGGTCACCGTCGGCGGGACGATCCCCGCCGACGACATCCCGGAGCTGAAGGAGCTCGGCGTCTCCGAGGTGTTCACCCCGGGTGCGCCGACGCAGGACATCGTCGACTTCATCCAGAGCTCCGTACGTACCGACTGACTCGTCAGTCAATCGGTACCCTACGAACGCACGTTTGCCCTAGAGGAGGCCCGAAGTGAAGATTTGCGTCCTGGTGAAGGAGGTGCCGGACGCCGCCGTCGAGAAGCGGATCAATCCGCAGACGGGGCGACTGGACCGCTCCGGGGAGAAGAACCTCAACCCCTACGACACGCACGCCATCGAAGCCGCCATGCAGGTCAAGGAGGGCGGCGCGGTGCAGGTCGACGAGATCGTCGCCGTGACGATGGGGCCGGAGAGCGCCACGCGCGCCCTGCACAAGGCGGTCTCGCTCGGCGCCGACCGTTCCATCCAGCTGACCGACGACGCCCTCGCGGGCTCCGACGTCCAGGCGACCGGCTACGCGCTGGCCACCGTCCTGCAGAAGGAGTCGCCGGACCTGGTCCTCCTCGGCCAGCAGTCCGACGACGGCGAGTGCTACACGATCGGCGCGATCGTGGCCGACCACCTGCAGATGCCGTCGCTGACGCAGGTCATCAAGATGGACGTCAACGAGAGCTCGCTCACGTGCGAGCGCCAGGCGGAGTACGGCTACGACACCGTCGAGGTCGAGCTCCCCGCCGTCATCTCGGTCGGCGACGCCATCAACGAGCCGCGCTACCCGTCGCTCAAGGCGATCATGGGCGCGAAGAAGAAGCCGCTCGAGAAGCTCGGCGCCTCGGACGCCGGCGTCGACGCCGGCAAGGTGGGCGCCGAGGGCTCCATGGTCGAGTGCGGCAGCTTCAAGGCCCCGCCGAGCAAGGCCGCCGGCGAGATCATCGAGGACGAGGACACGAACGAGACCGTCGAGCGCATCGTCGCCTGGCTCGACGAGAGGAAGCTGATCTAGATGGCAGGGATCCTGACCTACGCGCTCCACTACGAGGGCGCGTTCAACAAGAACTCGCTCGGCGCCGTGACGGAGGCCGGGAAGCTGGCCCAGCAGCTCGGCACCGAGGCGCACGCCGTCGTCGTCGGCGAGGGCGTCCCGGACGACCTCGCCTCGCAGCTCGGCGCGTACGGCGCTTCGAAGGTCTACCGCGTCGAGGGCCCCGAGGGCCTCGCGCAGCCCGTCATCGACGCGATGGCGAAGATCATGACCGACAACGGTCACGACTACGCCCTGTTCGGCGGCGGCCTGCTCGGCTTCGAGATCGGCGCCGGCCTGGCCGCGCGCATCGGCGCCGGCGTGACGATGGAGGTCACGCAGGTCAACGTCGAGGACGGCAAGCTCGTCGCCGAGCGCCCGATCATGGGCGACTCCTCGATCTCCGAGTCCCGTTACAAGGGCAAGGGCATCATCATCGGCCGCCTGAACGCGTTCGAGATGGCCAAGGGCGAGGGCACCGCAGCGGTCGAGGACGTCCAGGTCGAGTTCTCGGCGTGGTCGACCAAGGCCAAGATGGTCAAGCGCGGCGAGCAGCGCGGCGCCGACGTCGACATCGAGGGCGCCGACCTCCTCGTCGCCGGAGGCCGCGGCCTCGGCAAGCCCGAGGGCTTCGAGCAGCTCGAGGAGCTCGCCAAGGCCCTGGGCGGCAATAGCGCGGTCGCCGCCACCCGCGCGGTGGTCGACGCCGGCTGGTACCCGTACGCCGCCCAGATCGGGCAGACCGGCAAGACGGTCGCGCCGAAGCTCTACCTGGCCGCCGGCATCTCCGGCGCGATCCAGCACAAGGTCGGCATGCAGGCCTCGGAGAACATCGTGGCGATCAACAAGGACTCGAACGCCCCGATCTTCGAGTTCTCCGACCTGGGCATCGTGGGCGACCTCAACAAGATCGTTCCGAAGCTGATCGAGGCCGTGAAGGCCAAGAAGGGCGGCTGATCCACGTGGCAGGGCACAACGGGAACGGGAACGGCCGGATCGTCCCGGCCGCCTTCCCGCCCCCGGTTGATTCTCCAGCAGAGTTCATCAAGCGCGAGGTCGACCCCGAGGACGAGGTCATCGAGGTCGGCGTGTGCATCGTCGGCGGCGGGACGGCCGGGTTGGCGTGCGCCAACCGGCTGCTCCAGCTGCTGGGCGACGACCCCGACCTGATGGAGCGCCTCGGCGAGGTGCCCGTCGCGGTGATCGAGAAGGCGAAGACGTGCGGCGGGCACAACCTGTCCGGCGCCGTCATGCGCCCGCAGGCGCTCCAGGACCTCTTCCCGGACATGACGCGGGAGCAGTGGCGCGAGGAGGGCTTCGCCTTCGGCGAGGTCAAGAAGGAGGCGATCTACCTCCTGCCCAACGGCAAGACCAAGGTCCGCATCCCGCCGCCGCCGCCGCAGAAGAACCACGGCAACGAGGTCGTCTCGGTCGCCAAGCTCGCCCGCTACCAGCAGGCGCAGGCCGAGGAGGGTGGGGCCTACGTCCTCACCGAGACCTCGGCGACGCAGCTGCTGGTCGAGGACGGGAAGGTCCGCGGCGTTCGCACGGGCGACAAGGGCCGCGGCAAGGACGGCGAGCCGCTCGGCAACTTCGAGCCGGGCACCGACGTCGTCGCCAAGGCGACCGTGCTGGCCGAGGGCTGCTGGGGCCATCTCACCGGCCCCGCGATCCGCGAGTTCGACCTGGCCGAGGGGCGCGAGCCCCAGGTCTGGGAGCTCGGGGTCAAGGAGGTCTGGAAGGTCCCCAAGCCGCTCGACCGCGTGATCCACACGCTGGCCGGCTGGCCGCTGAAGATCCCGGCGAAGTACCACCAGATCGGCGGATCGTGGATCTACCCGATGAAGGACGAGAAGACCGGGGACGACCTGGTCTCGATCGGCTTCGTCATCGACCTCGACTACGCCGACGCCACGACGAGCGCGCACGACCTGCTCCAGCAGTTCAAGACGCACCCGCTCGTCAAGGACATCCTCGAGGGCGGCGAGCGCGTCGCCTGGGGCGCCAAGGCGATCCCGGCCGGCGGCTACTGGGCGATGCCCAAGCTGACGATGCCGGGCGCGCTGATCGTCGGCGACGCCGGCGGCATGGTCAACCTGGCCGCGCTCAAGGGCGTCAACTACGCGATCCGCTCGGGCATCCTCGCCGCGGAGTCGATCTACGACTCGCTGAAGAGCGGCGGCTCGGACTTCTCGTCCTACGAGCAAAAAGTTGAGGAGTCGGAGATCGGCAAGGACCTCTGGGAGCAGCGCAACACGCGCCAGCCGTTCCAGAAGGGGCTGATCATGGGCGGGCCGCTGGTCAACCTCATGATCGCGACGAAGGGGCGCTTCCCGGCGGGGCGGTGGGAGATCCACCGCAACGACAAGCAGGAGATGTTCGTCGGCAAGACCGCCGACGCGTATCCCAAGCCCGACGGCAAGTACATCTTCGACAAGCTCTCGAGCGTCTTCATCAGCGGCAACGCGACGCGCGACGACGCGCCCAACCACATCCGGGTGCAGAAGAACGTCCCGCGGACGCTCGCCGAGACCTGGAAGTGGATGTGCCCCGCCGGCGTGTACGAGATCCCCGACGACGCGCCCGAGGATGGGCCCGTCGACGTGGTCGTCAACTACACGAACTGCGTGCAGTGCGGCGCGATCACGGCGAAGGGCGGGCGGCTGACGACGCCGGAGGGCGGCGACGGGCCGCTCTACCAGTGGGCGTAAGCGGCTAGACACCTCACCGCAACAAGCGGTGCGCGGTCGCGTTCCCTTCGTGGGATGCGCCGCGCACCGTTCGTCTTTTTCCTGCTCCTCGCCGCCTTCGCGGCGGCCTCGCCTGCCTCCGCGCAGGAGCGGCCGAAGCTGGCCGCGACGCTCGCGGCGTGCGAGACCGGCGCCGAGGCCTCGCAGCGCTTCGCCGTCTTCACCGGCTCGATGCCGGCGCGCAAGGGGACGCACCGCATGTCGATGCGCTTCGACCTCGAGTCGCGCGGCAACGAGGAGGCCGCGGCGGGGGCGCAGCCGCAGCGGGTGGCCGCGCCGAAGCTCAGCCGCTGGAACCGCTCGAAGGCCGGCGTGGCGGGCTTCATCTACACCAAGCGCGTGACCAAGCTCGCCCCCGGGCGGTGGTACCGCGCGGTCGTGCGCTTCCGCTGGCACGACGAGCGCGGGCGCGTCACGAAGTCGGCCAAGCGGGTCACGCCGTTCTGCCACCAGCCCGACCAGCGCGCGAACCTCGAGCTCGTCTCGCTCGGGCGCCCGCGGCCGAACAGCTACCTCGTGACGATCGTCAACTCGGGGATGACGGCGGCGCCGGAGTCCACGGTGGCGGTCGAGCCGCGGCCGGAGTCGAGCTTCGTCCACCGCGTCCCGCCGCTGGCGCCGGGCGAGCGGACGAGCGTCGTCGTCGACGGCGACCCGTGCGAGCGCGACGCGGTCGTGGTCGTCCAGCTCGACGCGTTCCGCGGCGTCGACGAGTCCCGCGAGGACGACGACAGGGTCGAGTTGGCGTGCCCTGCGGCCGATAGACTTCGTTAGACCATGAAGACCGGAATCCACCCCGACTACGTCGAGTCGCACGTCACCTGCACGTGTGGCAACACCTTCACGACCCGGTCGACGCAAGCCGAGATCCACGTCGAGATCTGCTCGAACTGCCACCCGTTCTACACCGGGCGCCAGAAGCTGGTCGACACTGGTGGCCGCGTCGAGCGGTTCAAGCGCCGCGCTGCCAAGCGCCAGCCCGGCGACAAGTAGCCACCACTGAACATGTCCACCGTCGAGCGGCCCGCCGCGCCCTCGCAGGAACAGCAGGCCCCCTCGATGGAGCGGGTCTTCGAGGCCAAGGACGCCCCCGTGGGCGGCCAGGCCATCCTCGAGGGCGTGATGATGCGGGGCGTCTCGACGTGGGCGGCCGCCGTCCGCAAGCCGCTGCCCGAGGACGCGCCGCACGAGCAGACCGAGGGCGAGATCGAGGTCCAGTCCTTCCCGCTCACCTCGGTCCTCAAGAAGCACCGCATCCTGCGCCTGCCGGTCCTGCGGGGGGTCGTCGCGCTGGGCGAGTCGCTGGCGATCGGCTTCCGCGCGCTGATGATCTCGGCCAACGCGCAGCTGCCCGAGGACGAGCAGGAGGAGATCACGCGGGGCGCGTGGATCGGCACCTTCGTCGTCGGCATCGGCCTGGCGATCGGCCTCTTCTTCCTGCTGCCCGCGCTGATCACCGACGTCAGCGGCGTGGGGTCGGACAACGGGCCGCTGTTCGTCTTCGTCGAGAAGCTGATCCGCCTGACGATCTTCATCGGCTACCTGTGGCTGATCTCGCGGCTGCCCGACCTGAAGCGGCTGTTCCAGTACCACGGGGCCGAGCACAAGACGATCTCGTGCTACGAGGCGGGGCTGCCGCTGACGCCGGAGAACGCGCAGCAGTTCTCGCGCTTCCACCCGCGCTGCGGCACGAGCTTCCTCCTGATCGTGATGATCGTCAGCTTCTTCGTGCTCGTCCCGATCGGGACGCCGGAGTGGTACATCCTCTACCCGACGCGGATCCTCGCGGTCCCCGTGGTGGCCGGGCTCGCGTTCGAGCTCATCAAGTGGTTCGGCAAGAACCGTCGCAAGCGGTGGGCGCAGATCCTCATGTGGCCGGGCATCCAGCTCCAGCGGCTGACCACGCGCGAGCCGGACTTCTCGCAGCTCGCCGTCGCCATCGCGGCGATGGAGGCGGTGCTCGCCGTCGAGGACTTCGACTCGATCTCCGAGGAGGAGAAGGCAGGCCTCGAAGTCGCGGCGTAGCGTTCGCCGCATGGCCTCCATAGACACGCTGGACGGGCCGCTCGACACGGCGGACCTCGGGACCGTGCTCATGCACGAGCACGTGTTCAACATCACGGCGGAGATCCAGATCGCGCACCCGGGGTTCAACGGGTGGGATCCGGAGACGGCGATCCCCGCGGCCAACGCGGAGCTGCGCGGGGTCAAGGAGGCCGGGATCGACACGATCGTCGAGCTGTCGCCGATCGGGCTCGGGCGGTCGTTGGAGCTGATCCGGCCGGCGTGCGAGGGGACGGGGCTGAACGTCGTCCTCGCGACCGGGCTCTACACGTACGACGTGCTGCCGCGGCCGTGGCACTTCAGCGGGCCGGGGACGTTGCTCGACGGCGACGAGCCGCTCGACGAGCTGATGCGCTCGGATCTTCGGGACGGCATCGAGGGCTCGGGCATCAAGCCGGGGATCCTGAAGTGCGCGATCGACGCGGCCGGGCTGACCGAGCACGTCGAGCGCGTCGTGCGGTCCGTCTGCCGGATCCACAACGAGACCGGCACGCCCGTCTGCATCCACACGCACGCGGAGTCCGAGCGCGGGCTCGACGCGCTGCGGGTGCTCGAGGAGGAGGGCGTCGACCCCTCGCGCGTCATGCTCGCCCACTGCGGCGACTCCACCGACCTGGAGTACCTCGAGAAGCTCGCGGGCTCCGGCGCGCTGCTCGGCATGGACCGCTTCGGCCTCGACATCCTGCTGCCGTTCGAGGAGCGGGTCTCGACCGTCGTCGCGATGTGCGAGCGCGGCCACGCGGACAAGATGATCCTGTCGCAGGACGCCAACTGCTTCTCGGACTGGTTCCCGCCGGGGCTCGAGGCCCAGGTCTCTCCGAACTGGCACTTCCTCCACGTCGTCCAGGACGTCATCCCCGCGCTGCTCGAGCGCGGCGTCTCCCAGGCCGACATCGACCAGATGATGAAGTCCAACCCCCGCCGCTTCTTCGAGGCGGGCGTTCCGGCCTAGCCTGCGATGCGGGCGGCGCTCCCGTGTCGCGTCGTCGGCACGGCCGCCCGCCCGCCCCGCCACCGCACCGGGCCCGCAGTCGGGCGGCGCTCCCGTCGCCGCGCGGGCACGCCCGTCGATGCGCCCAGCGCAACAGCCCGATCGAACGGGTGGGCGAGCCTCCGGGCGCGGATCCGAGTCAACTGCCGTCAGTTCCCCGGCGCGAAACACGCGCACGGTCCGGCGCGCTGCGACGCTCCGCCAGGTAGAGAACGCTAGGTGCCTTTGCTACTCGACTCCACCT
>DASVRH010000015.1:0-15940 GCA_036388715.1 Solirubrobacteraceae bacterium
ACGCGAAGGAGCCGGCGACGGCGCAGGCGCTGCTGCCCGTCGCGCGCCGCCGCGACGTCGAGCGGATCCTGACGCTGCTGGTGCCGGAGTTCGCCGGCGACCTCGCCTCCTCCCTCGAACCGCCTCCGCGGCGGTCGCTGCGCCGCTTCCTCCTGCCGCCCGTCGCCGCGGCGAGCGTCGTCCCGGCCGCGCTCCTCCCCCTCCTCGGCGCGCCGGCCCTCCCCGCGCTCGCGCTGCCGCTCGCGGCGGCGCTCTTCGGCCTGGCCGCGTACCGCACGGCGGGCTGGCGCCTGGAGGGCGACCGGGTCGTCCTTCGCCGCCGCGGCCTCCAGCGCACGACGCTCGTCGCCGACGCGAAGCGCCTGCCCGAGACGTTCACGCACGCGACGCTGCCGCAGCGCCGCGCGCGGATCGCGTCGGCCGGCGTCGCCGTCAGCTCGGGCCGGCGGGTCGCCGTCCCGCACCTGGAGACGGAGACGGCCGAGGAGATCCTCGGCCGTCTCTCGAGACTCGCTGCCGGATCGGGCTAGCGCAGCGTGCGCTTCTCCGACGAGCCGGAGGTCGAGGTCTTGGAGACCACCGGGCTCGTCGTGGTCGTGGAGGTCGCGGTCGAGCCGCCGGCGACGGAGCCCGGGGCCTGCTGGGCGATCCACTCGCGCAGCGTGGTGTCCGCGACGCGGCCGTAGATGCCGGGGTAGTCGGGGTCGCCGCAGCCGACGCCGTAGCTGGTGTCGCCGACGAGGCGCCACCCGCTCGAGCTCGAGACGAGCAGCGGGCCGCCCGAGTCGCCCTGGCAGGTGTCCACGCCGCCGCGGCCGACGAAGCCGGCGCCGACCTGGGTGCGGTTCTCGAAGCCGCCGAAGAGCGGGTCGACGCCGCCGACGAGGTACGGGTAGGCCTCGGCCGCGACGCTGTCGGCCACGATCGGCACCTGGGCCTCCTGGAGGACCTCGGGCGAGTCGCCGCCGTCCGCGGTCAGGCCGAAGCCGGCGATCGTCGCCATCGTCCCGGCGCTCCACAGCGAGCGCTCGGCGGCCGACGCGATCTTGACCGGCGTCTTGGCGGAGGGACGGTCGAGCGTGATGACCGAGACGTCGCCGGTGACGCTGCGCAGGCCGAGGTAGGCGGGGTGCACCGCGACCGACTTGGCGACGTGCTCCTCGCCGTCGGACTCGCCGTTGTAGCCGGCGTCGATGTACGAGGTCGGCGTCTTGTACGCGCCGATCGAGAGCTCGATGAGCTGCCCCGGCTGCCCGATGGGCACGTTCACGATCCCGCCGGAGACGAGCGACGCGCAGTGCGACGCGGTGACGACGTGATTCGGCGTCACCAGCGTGCCGGTGCACGAGGCGGCGCGGTCGATGGTGATGTGCGCGATGAACGGATACTCGCCGGGCGACGCGTTCTGGCCGCCGACGACGGCCTGCGCGGGGGCGGCGACGCCGACGCTGAGGGCGAGCGTCACGAGGAGAAGTCGAATGGGGGTCATGTCCTCCGCAACGCTCAGGACGTCCAGAACTGGCGGTCGTCAACATGGCCGACATGCCAATCGCGAGGGTGCGCGACGCCGTGCGGCGGCGGGTCGAGTGGCGGCGCCACCGCGGCGACGCCGTGCGCTGCCCGGTCTGCGAGCGCTCGTGGGATCGCTTCAAGGACGACTGGAACCGGCCCGACGCGCTGTGCTGGCGCTGCGGCTCGCACGAGCGTCACCGCGCGCAGTGGCTGCTGTTCGAGCGGCGCCCGACGCTGCTCGGCGACGCCACGCGGCTGCTGCACTTCGCGCCCGAGTGGTGCCTGCGCCGCCGCCTCTCGCGGCTGCGCGGCCTCGACTACGTGACCGGCGACCTCGACCCCTCGGGCGTCGACCTGCGCCTCGACGTCACCGCCCTCGACCTCCCCGACGGCGCCTTCGACGCGGTCATCTGCTCGCACGTCCTCGAGCACGTCGAAGACGACGCGACGGCGATGCGCGAGCTGCGCCGGATCACCGCGCCCGGAGGCTGGTGCCTCGTCCTCGTCCCGCTCGACACCGAGCGCGAGCGCACCTACGAGGACGCGTCGATCACGTCCCCCGAGGCCCGCCTGGCCGCCTTCCGCCAGCCCGACCACGTCCGCCTCTACGCGCCCGACGTCGAGCAGCGCCTGGCCGCCGCGGGCTTCGCCGTCGAGGTCATCCGCCCCACGACCGACCTCCCCGCCGACGCCGCGCGCCGCGCGCGGCTGCTCGAGTCCGACTGGCTGTTCCTCTGCCGCTAGTCCGAGCCGCCGTCGAGCGTCGTCTTCTCGACGTCGTCCTTCGGGACCCAGATGGGCGCCGGGTGGTTGCCGTCGGCGACGAGGAAGAACGTCGTCCCCCACCCGCCGAGCCCCTCGGGCTGCGACGAGGTGTCGCCGTCGCCCTTGGAGATGTCGCCGACGGGGTCGCCGACGGGATCGCCGCCTTGGAACGCGACCGCGATCACGCGGCCCGAGAACTCGCCGACCGCGTCGCGATCGCTGCGCCCCTCGACGTCGATCCGCTCCGACACCGGAATCATCTGGAAGTCCATGGCTCCCACCCTTCCCGGTACTCTCCATCGCGAACCGACCCAGGGGGGCTGGCAGGAGACGGCCGGCTGAGAGGGTGCCACGCCCGGCGCCGACCCTTCGAACCTGTGGGGTAATGCCCGCGGAGGGAGCGATCACGACACCCGAGCTTGACCCGCGCGAGGGCCCGCTGCCCGCGGCCTGGCTCCTCGGAGCCACGCGGCGGTTCGGCGACGTCGTCGCCCTCGCGCCGATCGCGCTCGACGTGATGCCCGACGAGGTCGTCGCCGTGGTGGGCCCGAGTGGGTGCGGGAAGACGACCCTGCTCGAGCTGGTCTGCGGGCTCATCGAGCCGACCAGCGGCGTCGTGAAGAGCGAGCCGGCGGTGCTGATGCCGCAGCGCGACCTGCTGCTGCCGTGGCTCTCCGCCCTCGACAACGCGGCGCTGCCGTTGCGCGTGCAGGGCCGGGGGAAGGAGGAAGCGCGCGCGGAGGCCAGGCCGCTCTTCGAGGAGTTCGGGCTGGCCGGGTTCGAGCGCGCGCGCCCGCACGAGCTGAGCGGCGGCATGCGCCAGCGCGTCGCGTTCCTGCGCACCCTGCTGGCCGGAAAGCCGGTCCTCTGCCTCGACGAGCCGTTCGCCGCGCTCGACGCGATCACCCGCGCCGAGATGCAGTGCTGGCTGGCGGACGCGCTCGCCCGCGAGCCGCGGACGGTGCTCCTCGTGACCCACGACGTCGAGGAGGCGCTCGTGCTCGCCGACCGCGTCGTGGTGCTCTCGCCGCGCCCCGGCGAGATCGTCGAGGAGATGCGGGTCGACGCGCCGCGGCCGCGGTCGGCGACGGACGCCACGATCGTCGCGCTGCGGTCGCGGGCGATGGAGGCGCTGCGCACATGAAGGCGCTCGTGCTGGGCATCGTGCTCCTGAGCGTCTGGGAGCGGTACGCGGGCTCCGGCGCCGTCGACGAGTTCATCCTGCCCGCGCCGAGCGCGATCGCCGAGGCCGGCTACGACGACCGGGCGCTGCTGTGGGACAACTTCTGGGTCACCGCGTTCGAGGTGGCCGCGGGGATCGCCGTCTCCGCGGTCGCGGCGTTCGCCCTCGCCGTCGGCCTGCACTTCAACCGGACGGCGCGGCAGGCGGTCTTCCCGATCCTCGTCGCCAGCCAGGCGGTCCCGATCGTCATCGTCGCCCCGCTGCTCGTCGTCTGGTGGGGCTTCGGCCTCGCCCCCAAGCTCGCCATCGTCGCGATCGTCTGCTTCTTCCCGATCGTCGTCACCACGCTCGACGCGCTCAAGCGGATCGACCCCGACGAGCTGAAGCTGATGCGCACGCTCGACGCCACGCGCTGGCAGGCCTTCCGCTACGCGGAGGCGCCCGCCGCCCTGCCGGGGGCGCTGAGCGGCGCGAAGATCGCCGTGGCCGTCGCGGTCATCGGCGCCGTCTTCGCCGAGTACGCGGGGTCGAGCGAGGGCCTCGGGCACCTCATCCTCCAGTCGCTCCCCCAGCTCGAGATCGCCCGCGCGTGGGCGGCGGTCGCCGTCCTCGCCGCGTTCGCCGTCGCCCTGTTCTTCGCCCTGCACCTGGCCGAGCGGCGCATCGCGCCCTGGGCCCACCGAACCGAAAGAGGCCGCCCCACGTGATCCGGACCCGACTCGTCGCCCTCCTCGCCACCGCCGCCGCCGCCGCGACGCTGACCGCCTGCGGCGAGCGCGAGGACCCCGAGCCGCAGGCCGCGAAGACCGAGCGCCTCGACCTGATCCTCGACTTCTTCCCGAACGCCGACCACGCGGGCCTCTACGCCGCCGCGGCGACGGGCGCGTTCGAGGACGCGGGGCTCGAGGTCGCGCCCGCCACGCCGAGCGACCCCTCCGCCCCGCTGCGGCTGCTCGCCGCGGGCCGCGCCGACCTCGCGATCTCCTACGAGCCGGAGGTCCTGCTCGCGCGCGACAAGGGCCTGAAGGTCGTCGCCATCGGCGCGATCGTGCAGAAGCCGCTGACCTCGGTCATCTCGCTCGGCGACAAGGCGATCACCGACCCCGCGCAGCTCGCCGGCAAGAAGGTCGGCACCGCCGGCATCCCCTACCAGTCCGCCTACCTGAAGGCGATCCTCGAGAAGGCCGGCGTCGACCCCGCCGATGTCGAGGAGGTCAACGTCGGCTTCAACCTCGCCCCGGCGATGCTCACCAAGCGCGTCGACGCCACGCTCGGCGCGTTCTGGAACTACGAGGGCGTGCAGCTCGAGCGCGAGAAGCGCAAGCCGAAGATCCTCCGCGTCGAGGACCTGGGCGTGCCGACCTACAACGAGCTCGTGGTCGTCGCCCGCGAACAGGACGCCCGCGACCGCGGCAGCGTCCTGCGCCGCTTCATGCTCGCGCTCGGCCGCGGCCACGAGGCGCTGCGCCAGGACCCACGGGCCGGCCTGAAGCCGCTGCTCGAGGCGAACAAGGACCTCGAGGAGGGCCTTCAGGCCGCGGCCGTCGACGCCACGCTGCCCGTCTTCTTCCCCGAGGACGACGACCACGCGTTCGGCTACATGGACGAGCGCGAGTGGGCGGCGTACGGGCGCTGGATGGCCGACAACGGCCTGCTCAAGCGGCGAGAGGACCCGCGAGCCGCCTTGACGAACGAGTTCGTCCCCGGCGAGGGTCCGCAGGCCGCGGAGGGCCCATAGCCGGAGCGCGCAGCGCGTAGACCGCGGCCAGCCCGCTCCACGGCGCGTAGGGCGCGAAGAACTCGCGCACCTCCTCCTCGGTCGCGCGCTCGTGCGGCGAGCCCGTCCGCATGCGGGCGACGAGCTTGAGGAAGTTGAGGTCGCCGGCCGGCACCTGGTCATGGCGGCCCTGCCCGTGCAGCGCGAGGATCTCGAGCGTCCAGGCGCCGATGCCGGGGATCGCGCGCAGGCGCCGCCAGCCCGCCTCATGGTCGGGCGAGCGCAGGTCGACGCGCCCGGCGGCCACCTCGCGGGCGCACTTCACGAGCGCGACGGAGCGCCCCGCGCTGAGGTCCAAGGACTGCAGGAAGGCCGGCGCCTGCTTGGAGAGCCGGTCGGCCGAGGGCAGGTCGCGCAGCCCGGTGCGTGGGCACCGGCGGCCGAGCCGGAACACGATCCGCCGCTGGATCGCCGCCGCACGCGGGAAGTCGATGAGCTGCTCGGTGATCGCCCAGGCCAGCGCCTCGAACGGCTCGGGCCGCCGCGGCGCGCGCAGCCACGGCGAGGAGCGGACCACCGGCCCGATGACCGGGTCGTCGCGGAACCGGGCGTGGAACTCCGAGAGGTCGTCGTCGACGCCGAGCCAGAAGCGCGTGCGCTCCGCCGCCTCGTCGCAGACGGCCGCGTCGCGCCCCTCCACCACCGCGGTGACACGGTCACGCGCCGTCTGCGCGGCGCGGACGATCACGGGCTCGTCGCCGACGTGCATCAGCCGCGAGAGGACCCCGTCGCGGCGCCGTGCGACCGCGTCGGCGCCCGTCATCGTGGGCATCCGGAACGCCCAGCGAGGGGTGAAGTCGTAGCGGCGCTGCACGGGCGCCCGACCCTACGCGGATCGTCAGACGGGTGCGGACGCCGCGGCCTCGACCCGGTTGCGTCCGTTGCTCTTTGCGAGATACAGCGCGCGGTCGGCGCTTCTCAGGAGCTCTTCGCCGTCGCGCGCGTCCTCCGGATGGACGGCCACGCCGAAGCTGCCGGTGACCGGCGCGCCGAGCCCGGGGACCGCCATCGCCTGGAGCGCGGCGCGCAGGTTCTCGGCGACGACGAGCGCACCGTCGAGCCCGGTGTCGGGCAGCAGGACGACGAACTCCTCGCCGCCGGCGCGCGCCACGAAGTCGCTGACCCGCAGCGTCGAGGTGAGCGCGGTCGCCGTGGCGGCCAGCACGTCGTCGCCGCGCGCGTGGCCGTGGCGGTCGTTGATCTGCTTGAAGTTGTCGAGGTCCATCACGATCGCGGTCAGCGAGCCGGCGGTGCGCACGGCCTGGGCGAGCATCCGCGCCAGCGTCTCGTCGAGCGCGCGGCGGTTGGGCAGGCCGGTCAGCGAGTCGGTCGCCGCCTGGGCCTCGGCCAGGGCCAGGTTGCGGAGGTTGGCGATGACGGGCGCGGCCTGGTTGACGCTGTCGGCGACGATCTCGCGCTCCTCGGCGGTCAGCGGCGCGTCGCGCACGACCTGCACGGACCCGATCACGTCGCCGGAGGCCAGCATCGGCGTCGAGACGGCCTGCTCGCGGCCGGCCTGGCCGGGCCGCAGGACGCTGACGGCGGCGCCCTCGACGCTGCGCTCGAGGTGGCGCCGGACGAGCGAGCTCACGTGCTCCTCGGTGTCGCTCATCTGCATCGCGCGGGCGAACACCGCCTGGCGCTCGCGGAGGTGGTGGCGGTGCACCTCGCGGCGGCGCTGCGCGGCGACCGGCCGCCCGATGAGCAGCCACCCACCGAGCGCGAAGAGCGTGCTGAGCCCGATGATGAGCGCGGCCGACAGCCAGCTCGCCCGCGAGAGCTCGGCCTCGCGGCGGCCGTCGAGCTCGCGGCGCAGCTGCGCGTTGACCGCGCGGAAGCGATCCATGACGCCCTTGCGCCACTCGGCGTCGCGCAGCGTCGTCCGGCCCGGGCCGTGCTGCGCCGCGGCCTCCGCCGCCGAGCGCCAGCGGCCGGCAAGCTCCTCCGAGCTGTCGAGCAGCCGCGCCACCTCGCCGCCGCCCCCGAGCGAGCGTGCCTCGCCGACGGTCCGGACGAAGTCGGTCCGCCCCACGACGAAGGGCTCGAGGAACTCGCTGCGCCCGTTGAGGAGGTAGCCGCGCAGGCCGGTCTCCTGGTCGAGCATCGCGGTCATCATCGCCTGCGCCTGCTGGGTCTGGCGGAACGAGCGCGCGGCCGCGTCGCGCTGGGTCTGGCCTACGAGCCACACGCACGCGGCCATGACGGCGACGGCCAGGCCGATGAGCACTGCGCTGGGGAGGCGGGGGAACGACATGGGGGACGCCCCCGTAATCGGTCCGCTGAGGCGCGCTCTTGAGGCTCCCGGCGCGAGCGGGGTGGCGCGTTGCCGCTAGCGGCGCGGGTCGAGCAGGTGCACGTCGACCAGGAACGAGCGCGTGGCGACGATCGGCAGGTCCTTGCGCCGCTTGCCGAGGCGGCGCGAGAGCTTGCGCGACTTGCGGCCACGCACCACGGCGGCGAGGCCGGCGCCGGCCACGAACGTCGTCGCCGCCACGGCGGCGGCCTGCGCGGCCACCTGCCCCGCGGGCTTCGCGGGCTCGATCGCCTGGGCCGGCGCCGCGACGAGCTCGCCGGCGACGGCCTCCTCCTGCTGCTCCGGGGTCGTGGCCACTAGGCCCTACCGAGCAATCGGTTCTCGCCCGAGCCGACGAGGTCGCCGAGCTTCGTGAACTGCAGGTGGTCGAGGTAGTAGTGCTGCCACAAGGTCGAGAGGATGACGATGTAGTACGCCGTCTGCGTCGAGACCCCCGGGATCAGCGTGATCACGAGGACGAGCAGCCCCGCCGCCGCGGTGAGCGCCACGTTCACCGCGTAGAAGCGCGCCGGCCGGTCGGGCCCGTTGGCCTCGGCGATGAAGTGGTTGTCCAGCTCCCCGCGCTCCTTGCGCATGAGGTTCAGGTACCAGATCAGCGCGAGGTACTGGAACGAGTGCCAGCAGTTGAAGCCCTGGAACGCGACGTCGAGGTTCGGGAACAGCGGCAGCGTGAAGCCGATGACGATCGTCAGCCCGATCAGCAGGACGCTCGGCGCCAGCAGCTGGCCCTGGCGGTACTCGCGGACGTTCTTGCCGATCCACAGCACCAGGAAGATCCCGAACAGCGCGAAGGCGCCGAAGATGTGCAGGTCGCGCAGGAAGCCGGTCGTCACGAAGTCCGGCACGTACATGGCCTCGCCGCCGAGCTGGAACTCGCGGTCGAGCACCTGCGGCGTCGCCATCGGGTACAGGCAGGTGAAGATCACGCCGTAGTCGATGACCTTGTCGCGCAGCGGCCGCTTGACCGGGCGCTTGGCCGCGTAGGAGTCGTTGATGTAGCTGATCTGGTGCAGCACGTGGATCGAGGCCCACGTGAAGAACAGCGTCAGCAGGATCTGGAGGTTCGTGAACGCCAGCACGGTGACGATCACCGGCAGCAGCAGCGAGCCGAGCAGGAACGCCTTGTGCTGCTCGCGGTAGCCGCGCTGCATCACGGTGTACGTGAACGTCGAGTAGAGGTGCGGCCCGCCGATGAGCCCGGCGACGATCAGGTTCACCGCCGTCTGCGAGATCCCGAGGCCGTGGTACATCAGCAGCGGGATGGGCACCAGGGCGGCGCTCAGGATCAGGAACGTGAGGTCCCAGTTGCGGGACCGCAGCCAGACGCCGTCGGTCGAGGCGCCCAGCCGTGAGACGGTCAGGCTGGCGGCTTCCATGGGGCGATCCTAAACCGGGGATCGGCGGTGCCGCTAGAGGTCGTGTTGGTAAACGCGGTAGCGCTTGACGATCCGCCCGTGCATGGCCTCCATGGCCCGGTTCATGGCGGTGTTCGTCTCGAGGATCCAGCCCGTCTCGCCCTGCTCCGGGCCGATCGCGGCGGCGAGGTCGAAGTGCTCGATGTAGAAGCGGGCCGCGACGCCCGTGTGCTGGAACTCCTCCTTGACGCCGAGGAAGCCGACGCGCACGCGGTCGATGTAGCGCTTCTTGTTCAGGTAGCGCCACCAGCCGAACGGCAGCAGGCGGCCGTCCATGTGCTTGAGCACCTGGTTGACGTCGGGGATGGTGATCGCCACGCCCACCGGCTCGCCCTCGATCTCCGCCACCATGAACCAGTTCGGGTCGAAGACGAGCTGCATCTCCTGGGCGTAGGCGTCGAGGTCCTCCTTCGAGTACGGCACGAAGCCCCAGTTGCGCTTCCAGGCGTCGTTGTAGATCTCGGCGAACGTGTCGAGGTCCTTGCGCAGCGTGCGCCTGGTCATCTTGCGCAGCCGGACGCCGTGGTCGCGCTCGGCCGCCTCGGACAGCTCGAAGAGGATCGGCAGGACCTTCTCGCGGTCGGCGATCTCGAGGTACCAGAAGAAGACGTCGATCTCCTTCTCCAGGCCCGCGCCCTCGCACAGCCGCTGCACGTAGGGCGGATGCCAGGGCTGGCGGATGTACGGCTCGTGCTCGTGGCCCTCGACGAGGATGCCGAGCTCGTCGTTGGCCGTGAAGTCCATCGGCCCGACCATGCGATCGCAGCCGCGCTCGCGCAGCCAGCCCTCCGCGGCCCGCACCAGCGCGCCCATCGTCTCCGGGTCGTCCTCGACCTCGAGGAAGCCGAACATCCCCCAGTGGTTGCCGTGGTAGGCGTTGAACGCGTGGTCGACCTGGGCGGAGACGCGCCCGGTCACGCGCCCGTCGCGGCGGGCGAGGAAGAGCCGCCAGTCGCCGTGGCGGGCGAAGGCGTTGAAGCGCCGGCTGAGGAACGCGTGGCGCTCCAGGCGCAACGGGGGGATCCACTGCGGCTGGGTAGAGTGCAGGCGGAACGGGAGCTCGATGAACTCCCGCAGCTCGCGCCGCGACCGGACCGGGAGGACCTCCACTTCCGACACGGCGGCGCAACCTAGTCGATGCCCACCCGAACCGACGTCTTCGCCAAGGTCCGAGGCCACGAGCGGGCCGAGCAGCTCGCCGCCGCCCGCGAGCAGGACCTCCTCCCCTACTTCCGGCTGATCGAGTCGCCGACGCAGCCGGTGATGGAGGTCGAGGGCCGGCAGCGGATCATGCTCGGCTCGAACAACTACCTCGGGCTGACCGCGCACCCGCGCGTCCTGGAGGGCGCCCGCGACGCGCTCGAGCGCTACGGCAGCGGCCTGACCGGCTCGCGCCTGCTCAACGGCACGACGCCGCTGCACCTCGAGCTCGAGCGCGAGCTGGCGGAGTGGATGGGCGACGAGGACGCGATCGTCTTCACCACCGGCCACCAGGCCAACGTGGGCACGCTCAGCGCGATCCTGGCGCCCGGCGACACCGTGATCGCCGACTCCGCCGACCACGCCTCGATCCTCGACGGCTGCCTGCTCTCGCGGGCCAAGCTGCGGCCCTTCCGCCACGGGCGCCTCGACAAGCTCGAGCGCCAGCTCCAGAGGGCGGCCGACGACGGCGGCGGCGTGCTCGTGGTCGTCGACGGCGTCTTCTCGATGGAGGGCGACGTCGCGCCGCTCGAGCGCATCGCGGAGCTCTGCCAGGCCCACGGGGCCCGGCTGATGGTCGACGAGGCCCACGGCGCGGGGGTGCTCGGCACCCGCGGCACCGGCGCGTCGGAGCTGCTCGGCGTCGAGGACCGCGTCGACCTGCGGATGGGCACCTTCTCGAAGTCGCTGGCCTCCTGCGGCGGCTTCGTGTCCGGGCCCGCGGAGGTCATCGACTACCTGCGGATCCAGTCGCGCGCGTTCCTCTTCACCGCCTCGAACGTGCCCGCGGCGCTCGGCGCCGCCCTGGCCGCGCTGCGGATCGCCCGCTCGGCCGAGGGCCGCGAGCTGATGGACCGGCTGCTCGCCAACGCCGCCCGGCTGCGCGGCGGGCTGAGGGAGCGGGGCTTCAAGACGATCGAGCACGACATCGACACGCCGATCGTCCCCGTGCTGGTCGAGGACGACTGGAAGGCGGTCCTGCTGTGGCGCGCCCTCTACGACGCCGGCGTCTACGCCAACGTCGCGATCCACCCGGCCGCGCCCCCCGGCGGAGCCCTCCTGCGCACCAGCGTCATGGCCACCCATGACGACGCGACGCTCGATGCCGCACTGGACAGGTTCTCAGCAGTGAAGAGCAGCTTCGAGGCCGAGCACGGGCCCCTGCCTTCCTGACCTGAGGTCGATTACGAAAAGACCGCTCTAAGCACACGTCTCGTGAGAGCGATGTTGCAAAACGGTGATCGGCGGAGCTACCTTCGCCAACGCGTCAGCGAAGACCTCCGGGACGGAGCGAGACGCCGGAGGAGAGGCGAGCAGGGGCAGCCCGCCATCCGTCCGGCATCGACCTCCGAGGGAGCCCCGGTGCACCGTCGCGCTGCGTGCTTTTCAAATCGACAAAGCCGGTCCGAGTGGGCCGGCGGGGAGGACAGACAGGAATGACCGCGACAGCGACGATCGCCCCTGGACGGCCGCAGCACCTGCAGGCGCTCTCGCGCGCCAACCAGGTTCGGCTCGCCCGCGCCCAGCTCAAGCGGCGCGTGGCCTGCGGGGCGATCACCGTGGCCGACGTCATCCTGGAGTCGCCGTGGGAGGCCGAGAGCATGACGGTGGCCGACCTGCTCATGAGCCAGCGCCGGTGGGGCATCACCCGCTGCCGCAAGGTTCTCGCGCAGATCCCGGTCTCCGAGACGAAGACCGTCGGATCGCTGACGGACCGCCAGCGCCGTGCGCTGGCCGTCCTGCTGGCGCCGGAGGGCGCGACCGAGCGCCGCTCGGACGCCGACCTCGACGCCCGGCTCGCCCCGGCCGTGGCGACCGTCTAGAGGGACTTCAGGAGCTGGGAGGAGGGAGCGGCGCGGCCTCGGGCCGCGTCGCGATCTCCACGATGTTCCCGTCGGGATCGCGGATGTAGATGCTCTTGAAGCCGCCGCGCTCGAAGACGTCGGTCGCCTCCACCCCGCGCGAGCGCAGGTAGTCGCGCCACGCGACCTGCTCGTCCGCCGACTCGACGATCAGGGCGAAGTGCTGGAGGCTGCCGGCGCCGACGTGGCCGGGCTCGAGGTGCGGGTACTCGAGGAACGAGATCAGGGTCCCCGGGGCGCCGTCTCCCGCCGAGAACCAGTAGTGCCGCGCGTCGGGATCGTCGTCGCTCGCCCCCTCGCGGACGAGCTGGAGCCCGAGCAGATCGCGGTAGAAGGCGGTGGTCCGGTCGAGGTCGCGGCAGATCGCGGTGAGGTGGTGCAGCCCCGTCAGGCGCATCCGCTTCTGTTCGCTCATGCCCTCCAACTCATGCCCTCCGCTCGTCGCTCGAACGCGGACCGTAACGCGCGGAACGCGACGATGCCGACGAGGGCGGCGATGCCGAGGATGACCTCGCCCGGCATCGTGGTGAACCAGAGCGGGACGCCGACGAGGACGGCGACGGCGCCCGCCAGCAGCATCGTGTGCGAGCGGTAGCCGGCGAAGTGCTCGCGGATCGCGAGCTCGAGCGACGCGAGGCTGATGAGCGCGAGCCCGCCGAAGATGAACGTCGTACGGACCTCGCCGCCCTCCTTCTGGGTGACGACGCCGACGACGATCAGGACCAGGCCGGCGAGGATCGACAGCTCGACGAGCGGGAACGGGTGCCACGGCGCCTTCGGCGCCTCGGCGAGCTTCGCGTGCCGGCGCAGGGGCTTCTGCGGCGGGCGCGGGGCCGGCGCGGGCGCGCGCCGCTCGGGAGCCGGCGCAGGCGAAGCGGACCGCTTACGGGATCGGCGGCCCATCGGATGTCAGGTGGCTAAGGGACAGCCGGAGGAGAGCTTGACCTGCCACCAGCCCATCAGCATCCCGATGAGGCCGAGGCGGGGGCGGACCTGCCAGGCGCCGCAGCCGCCCATGTCCACGTCCGCGCGGTGCAGGCGGGCGAACTTGTAGCGCTTCGGCTCGAGGAGCATCCGCTCGAGCAGGACGCGGTTGCGCTCGACCTCGGCGCCACGCGCCTCGAGCACCGACCGCACCTCGCGCAGCCGCACCTCGAGCCCGTCGCGCTGCCGCTCGAGCTCGCCGAGCGACAGCATGCGGGGGCCGCCACCACCGCCGGCGGGCCGGATCTCCAGCCGCGTCTGCGGGAAGGCGGAGACGACCGCGTCGCCGAGCTGACGCTCGAGCCGGGCGATCTGCTCGCGCAGCGTGCGCCGGGCGGCGCCTTCGTCGACGTCCTCCCCGATGCGGGGATCGACGACGGGGAACGGTGCGTCCAGGACGACCATCGCCTACGAGGGTACCGCGCCTGTCAGGTGGTGTCGAGCGCTTCCGTACACGTCCAGAGGGCCTCCTCGACGTGGATGCCCGGAACGCCCGGGGCCTGGACAGAGAAGAGGCGCATCGCCGTCGTCTCGGCGGACACCGCGTGCTCGGGCGCGACGTCGCCGAACAGCTGCGCCAGCGGCCCGTGGTCGTCGGCGACGACGAGGCGGCCGGGGACGACGTCGTGCGCCAGCTCGCCGCGCCCGAGGCTCTCGGTCCCCGTCGACGGGCGGATCCCGAGGCCGCCCTCGACCTTCGCGTCGTCGAGCGCCCAGACCGGGACGCCGGTCTCGATCACCGCGAGCAGCAGCGCGTCGGCGAGCAGCCCCTGCGACTGGAAGCCGCCGTGCCGCAGCCGCGCCAGCGCGGCCGCCTCGACGGGGGTCCGGTCCTCGTCGGGGTCGATGCCGAGGTGCCGGAACAGCACGCGGTACGCGTGCGGCACCGGCTCGCGGCGCATGGCGATCGCCTTCGCGCCGTGGAAGCGATCGGAGAGGAGGCGCAGGCGCTCGCGCATGGTGGGCGGGCTGGGCCCGTCGCGCGCCTCGACGCGCAGCTCCCACAGCCGCAGCCTCGGCAGCTCCTCGGCGACGCGCGGGTCGATCCAGCCCAGCTCGGGGTCCGTCATCGCAGCGCCTTGAGCTGCGCGGCGAACGCGCGGTCGTCGATCGGCTTGTAGACCGTGTCGGTGATCGCGCCGCCCTGCTTGGAGAAGAACACCTGCGGGCAGCCGACGACGCCGTAGCGCGCGAGCACCTGGCCGTCGCGGTCCCACCCGACGGGGAACCCCCACGCGCCGCGCAGGTCGTCGCGGTCGCCGCGGCTGCCGACGGCGACGAAGCGAACGTCGCGGTGCTGCGGGCCGAAGCGCCGGAACTGCTGGAGGATCTCGCGGCAGCGCCCGGCGGAGGCCGGGAAGATCGCGAGGACGACCGGGCCCTGCTCCCACTCCTCGCAGATGTTGAGGATGTCCGGCCCGCGCACCTCGCACGCCGGCCGCGCGCCCGCGTCGCCCTGGCCGGCCTTCGTCGCCAGGTTGGCGTCGCCGTCGAGGTCGCTCGCGGCGAGCGGGACGGCGAACGGCAGCAGCTTGTCGCCGCTGTCGGGGCCGCCGCTCTCCACGGGGCTGTCGGTCACGAACGTGTTCAGCGTGACGACGACGAGCAGCAGGAACCCGGCCAGCCCGATGAACCATGTGTACCGGCTCGCCCCGGGCGGCCGCGCGGGAGGCGGCGGCTCGGGAGGCGGCTCGCCCCCGCCGACGCCGCGCTCGCGTGGATCGTCGTCGAAGTCGAGCGGGCCCCGTGCGCTCATGCCGAGGCTCGTCGTACCCGCAGCCGCGCCGGCAGGCGCAGGCTGAGGCTCTCGCGCCCCTCCGTGAGCAGCAGGACCGACGGCAGCACGATGAGCACGCCGAGCAGCGAGGCGGTCAGGTCGACCACGGTCACGAAGCCGAAGTCGCGCAGCATCGCGATGTCCGAGACGACGAGGACCGCGAAGCCGGCGATCGCGGTGACGCCCGACGCGAGCACGGCGGCGCCCGTCGAGCGGTAGGTGCGCGCGAGCGCCTCCTCCGGCTGGTGGCCGCGCTCGCGCTCCTGGCGGTAGCGCTCGGCGAGCAGCACGCTGAACTCGGTCGAGATCGCGATGACCAGCGCGCCGAGCGTGACCGACATCGGGTTGAGCGGGATCCGCAGCGCGAAGAGGATCAGCGACGACCAGCCCGTCGCGAGCACGATCGGGACGAGCGGCACGGCCGCGCGCCGCCAGTGGCGCAGCGCGACGAGCAGCACGACGAACACGGCGAGGATGCCCGCGAGCAGCGTCAGCAGGCGCCGCCAGTCCGACGACACGGCCGCGTTGGCCTCCGCGGCGAGGACGGGCAGGCCGGCGAGCCGCGCGCGCACGCCCTCGGGCGCGTCGTCGAGCTCGGCGCGCATCGTGTCGATGACCTCCTTCTGGCGCTCGAGCGGCATGAGCCGGATGCCGAACGACAGCGTCGCCGTGCGGCGGTCCTCGGTCACGACGCTCTGCGAGAAGTAGGGCGGGACGGCCTCGAGGAAGCGGCGCACCTGCTGGGCGTCCTGGGGCTCGCGCTGGAAGAGGTCGGGCAGCGAGAACGCGGGGCACAGGTCGGCCTTGCCGCAGCCGCGGTCCTTCGAGTAGCGGTAGCGCTCGAGCAGCGTCTTCTGGTAGTCGCGCATCCAGGTCACGACCTCCGGCGTCGCGACGTCGCGCGCCTCGACGAGCACGTCGAGCTGGCCGCCGACGCTCGTGGCGCGCTGCAGGGCGTTGAGGTCCTCGAGCGCCTGGAGGTCCTGCGGGACGAGCTTCTGCACGTCGGACTCGACCTTCGTCTGCGTGTCGAGCACCCACCCCGCGAGCGCGAGCACCGCCGCCACCGCGAGCACGCGCTGCGGGTGCCGCGCCAGCCCGATCGCGCCGCGCGTCCCGCCCTCGACCGCCCGCCCCGCACCGCGCATGAC
>DASVRH010000016.1:0-7759 GCA_036388715.1 Solirubrobacteraceae bacterium
CTTGCCCATGCTCGTCCTGCACTTCCTCGGCGGCGGCCCCTCCTACGGCAACCAGCTCATGGAGCGCGTGTCCGAGGTGACGGGCGGGCTCGTCGCCGTCAACCCGAACACGATGTACCCACTGCTGCGCTCGCTGGAGGGCCGCGGACTCATCGCCGGCGAGTGGGAGCACCCCGAGCGGCGCTCGCGCCGCTTCTACCGCCTGACCGCGCAGGGGGAGGAGGAGCGCGAGCGGCTGGCCACCGAGATCGCCCCGCACCTCGACGCCGTCGCCCGCTCGGTCCAGCTCATCCGCGAGGAGCTCGAGCGTGGCTAAGGCGCGGGCGGAGATCGTGGTTCCCGGCCAGATCAGCGACGCGGAGCGCCTCTGGTACGACCTCAGCCGCTGGCCGTCCTTCGTCGAGGGCTTCGCCCACGTCACCAAGCGCGACGGCGACTGGCCGAAGGTGGGGGCGAGGATCGTCTGGAACAGCGTCCCCGCCGGTCGCGGCATGGTGGCCGAGAAGGTCATCGCCTACGAGGTGCGCGTCGCGCAGACCGTCGAGGTCGAGGACCCGCGCATGAGCGGCACCCAGACGATCGCCTTCGCCCCGGCCGAGGACGCCCACTGCAAGGTCACGCTCGAGCTGGACTACAAGCTCAAGGAGGGCGGGCCGCTGGCGCCGGTCGTGGACGCCCTCTTCGTCCGCCGCGCGCTGCGCGACGCCCTGCGCCGCACCCTCTCGCGCTTCGCCCGCGAGCTGCGGGCGGACCGCGAATTCGGGACCTGACCGCTAGGTTCAATCCCCATGTTCGTGTTCAAGGCTGCGGTCGTCGGCGCCGGCACCATGGGTGGAGAGATCGCCCAGGCCATCGCCGCCGCTGACATCGATGTTGTTCTCAAGGACGTCGACCAGAAGTTCGTCGACGTCGGCCTGGAGAAGGCCCGCGAGGTGACCTCGGGCCAGCTCGCCCGGCTGGTCAAGAAGGAGAAGATCACCCAGGAGGACGCCGACAAGCAGCTGGAGGCGACGCTCGGCCGCATCCACGGCACGACCTCCTACGACGACTTCGGCGACGTCGACTTCGTCATCGAGGCGGTCCCCGAGAAGATGGAGATCAAGGAGGCCGTCTTCCGCGAGCTCGACGACGCGACGCCCGGCCACGCGATCCTCGCCTCGAACACCTCGTCGCTCTCGGTGACCCGCATCAGCGAGGCCACCGACCGCCCGGAGAAGGTCCTCGGCTTCCACTTCTTCTACCCGGCGTCGGTCATGCCGCTGCTCGAGATCGTCCTCGGCGACCACACCGACCCGGAGACGACGGCCACGGCCGTCAACTTCGCCCAGAAGATCCGCAAGCAGCCCATCACCTGCGCCGACGAGCCCGGCTTCGTCGTCAACCGGATCCTCAACTCGAGCGTCTCCGAGGTGTGGCGCGCGCAGGAGGAGCAGGGTCTCAGCCTCAAGAAGGTCGACGAGCAGATCCAGGGCGCGAACCTCGCCCCGATGGGCCCGTTCTTCCTGGTCGACCTGCTCGGCCTCGACACCGTCCTGCACGTCGCCGAGTACCTCAACGAGCAGCTCGGCGACCGCTTCTACGTCCACAAGGGCATGCAGCGCCTGGTCGGCGACAAGCAGCTCGGCGCGAAGACCGGCGGCAGCGGCTTCTACAAGGAGGGCGAGCCGCAGGTCGAGGGCGAGAACGACCCGCCGGCGGAGCTGCCCGACCTGATGGGCGTCAAGGCCGTCCGCGAGGCGTGCCTCGTGCTGGAGGAGGGGATCGCGACCACGCGCTCGATCGACCTCGGCATGATGGCCGGCGCCGGCATGGACCCGCGGCGCGGGATCCTTCCCCCGCTCATGCGCTGCGACATCGAGGGCCTCGACACCGTCCTCGAGAAGATGGAGAAGGCGTTCACCGACCACGGCGACCGCTTCGAGCCGCCGGCGATCCTCAAGCGCCTCGTGGCGCAGGGGCGCCTCGGCCAGAAGACCGGCCAGGGCTTCTTCCCGTGGCCGCAGCCGAGCGAGGGCTTCACCGACCCGCCGGTCCAGCTCGAGGTGCGCGAGGGCTACGCGATCGCGTGGCTGAACAACCCGCCCGCGAACTCCCTCTCGCCCGACGTCATCAAGGCGATCGCGAAGATCTGGGAGCGCGTGGACGGCGACGACTCGCTGCGGGCGCTGATCTTCGCCTCCGCGAACCCGCTGCTGTTCTGCGCGGGCGCCGACATCAAGGCGTTCACGAAGATGGACGAGGCGGGCGGCAGGGAGCTGATCGAGCTCGGGCACGGCACGCTGCGCGCGTTCGAGAAGTCCTCGACCGTGACGATCGCCGCCGTCAACGCGATCGCCTACGGCGGCGGCTGCGAGCTGGCGATGGCGTGCGACGTGCGCATCGCGGCGCAGTCGGCGCTCTTCTCGCAGCCCGAGATCAACCTCGGGATCATCCCCGGCTTCGGCGGCACCCAGCGCCTGCCGCGGCTCGTGGGCGAGAACAAGGCGCTCGAGATGAACCTGACCGGCGACGCCGTCCTGGCCGAGGACGCCTACGAGTTCGGGCTCGTCAACGACGTGGTGCCGGACCACGAGCTGCTCGACACCGCGGTCGCGTGGGCGCGCAAGCTCGGCCAGCAGGCGCCGATCGCCGTCGAGCACATCAAGAGGATCTCCGCCGCGGGGGACCTGGACGAGGGCATCGAGGCCGAGAAGCAGTCGTTCGCCACGGTGTTCCAGACCGAGGACGCCCGGGAGGGGATCGGCGCCTTCCTCGGGAAGCGCTCGCCGAAGTGGAGCGGGAAGTAGCTTGACCGCGACGCTCACGGAGGTCCGCCGGCTGGCGGACCTCATCCGCTCGGCCGACTCGGTGGTGGCGCTCACGGGCGCGGGGATCTCGACACCGTCCGGGATCCCCGACTTCCGCTCGCCGGGGAGCGGCATCTGGGAGAACGTCGACCCGATGAAGGTCGCGCACATCGACGCCTTCCGCGCCGACCCGGTGCAGTTCTGGCGCTTCTACGGCACGCGCTTCGACACCTTGGACTCGAAGGAGCCCAACGGAGCGCACGCGGCGCTGGTCGAGCTCGAACGGCGGGGCCTGCTCCACGCCGTCGTCACGCAGAACATCGACCGCCTGCACCGCAAGGCGGGGACGGAGTCGCTCGTCGAGGTGCACGGCACGATCGACCACTCGTCGTGCCTGGACTGCGGCGCGCAGTTCCCCCTCGACGTCGTGCGCGAGCGGCTCGAGGTGGCGATGGACGGCGTCCCGCGCTGCGACTGCTGGCAGCCGCTGAAGCCGGACGTCGTCCTCTTCGGCGAGTTCCTGCCCGACGGGGCGCTCGAGGAGGCCTTCTCGCTCGCCGCGAGCGCCGACGTCCTGCTCTGCATCGGGTCGTCGCTGGAGGTCTATCCCATCGCCCAGCTGCCGGCGCTGACGCGGCAGGCGGGCGGCGCGGTCGCGATCGTGACGCAGGGCGAGACGCCGTTCGACGCCCGCGCCGACGTGCGCCTGAGCGGCGACGTGGTCGCCGAGCTCGAGGCGCTCGTCGCCGCGCTGGACTGAACGGGCGTCCGGGCCTACCCCGCCCTCGCTCGGCGCTTCTCCGCGGCCACGCCAGGGCGGCCCGCCCGCCCGCCCAGCCACCGCCTGGGTGCTGATCGTCAACGAGGTGCTGCATGGGCGGCATCGGATCATCTTCACGGTGGGCGCAGCCTGTAACCAAGCGATCGGTTCCGCTTGTTCTCGTCGTACCGTGGACTTGGTGAGCCAGCGCCCCGAAGCCCACCAGTTGGAGGACGAGTCGAGGCGCGCCTTCGAGGGCGCGTTGCCCCGCGCGTGGGTCGTGCGGCGAATCGACCCGGACTACGGCCTCGACTCCGAGGTCGAACTCTTCACGGACGACGGCGAGCGGACCGGGATGTTCTTCAAAGTCCAGCTGAAGGCAACCAATGAAGAGCGCCTCGACAAGGCGCTTCAAATTCGCTTCCCGCGTGACACGGCCAACTACTACCGGTCGTTGCCGGTTCCGGTTCTTGTCGTCCGATATCACGCCAGCACGGGCGCGCTCTACGCCCGCTGGTTCCACGCCTATAACCCGCACGTGGCGCTCGGTGGCATCGCCGATACGAAGACGATCCGCTTCCAGTTCTACCCCGAAGACGAGATGGTGCAGGACACGCCCGAGGTGATCGAGGCCGGTCTGCGCGCGTTCCTGAAGTTCCGGTCGCCTGAACTGCAACTGCCCCTACCGCTCGCGGTTACAGGCGACCCCGAGGCTGGGGAGGGGCGTCTAGACGTGTACGACGCGGCGTTCGCGCTTCGTCGCGTACTCGAGCCCGTCTCCGACCTAGTAGTTGTCGAGCGGCGCGACGCCGCGCCAGACGATCCCGCGGTGTTCGTCGGGGCGCAGCGTTCCGTTGTGGCTCTCGGAGACGTTGCGAGCGTGACCGCCGACCACGCGTCTGCGGACAAGCTTGATCTCGACGTGTTCGCGGCCGACGCCGC
Organism: Solirubrobacteraceae bacterium; assembly: GCA_036388715.1. Lineage (GTDB taxonomy): Bacteria > Actinomycetota > Thermoleophilia > Solirubrobacterales > Solirubrobacteraceae > CADCVT01. The sequence goes on from DASVRH010000016.1 coordinate 4,489, forward strand.
TCTGGCACTCAGCATGGTGCTGTCGTTCGTCGGGCAGGCGAATCTCGCGGCGCAAATCGGAGCCGCGGTGGCGGAGCGGAGCAGCGTCATCGTCAACGTCGACGTCGCGCTGACCCTGGCCGAGACCATGCACCGTGCACAGCGAGTGCGCGAGGCGGTTGAGTTGGCGAATCGCCTAGATGAGTCCGACGACGGGGAGCGGCGTTTCGCTGGCCAATTCTTCTTGACAGCGTCGCTCGCGCAGGGCGCGGCATTGAGCGCAGATGAGAGCGCTGCGACCGTCGCCACGGCAAAGCAGCGGTTCGATCGCTGCGAAGCTCGCGGCGATAGCAGAGGCGCTGCTGCGGCTGCCTACTCGCTCGGCATGGTGTACAAGCAGATCCGCGACGCCAGCGGCGCGGTCAAGTGGTTTGAGGCTGCCGCGCGAATCGATTCCACCTACGAAGTCCGGTCGTACTACCACCGCGACTTCGCGGGGGTGCTCTTCGAGAGCGGCGATCCAGCGCGTTCCGCCACTCACTATGGACGGGCTATCGAACTGGGCGAGCGCGACTTGATCCTTGCCTTGCACGCCGACGCGCTCCTCTTCTCGGGCCGCTATGGGCGTGCTCTCGGGAGGCTCGACGAATATCTGTCGGTCGATCGCGGTCTCGCGGGCGCGGAGTGGCGGCTCAAGAGGGCGATCTTGCCTCTCCTCATCGAAGTAGCCGGGGCGGATCAGGACCGGGAACTCGATGCGGCGATCGACTTGGCCGAGCGCGTCGACCTCGAGGGCGAGAGCGACATGTCGCTGGACGGCGCTTTCGACGTCTTGAGTTCCGCGCTCAAGCTCGACGCTTGCTGCTCTGAGGCGTGGGGCCGCTTGGCGCTACTGACACTTAGCGTCACCGGTCAGCCCTCGGAAGCGCACGACATGGCCGTCGCCTGTGCTGCGCTCGCACGTAGCAACCCGGCGGCGTGGGGAAACGCTGTACTACTGAGCGACCCGACTGACGATGAACGGCTCCTCGACCTCTTCTCGTGCGGCTACCGTCTCGCCGGGCCTGACTTCGCGGTAGAGGTAGCCGCGCAGGTTCGAGATGCGCCACAGCTCGCCGAACACGCCGACAAGCTGGTCGAGTTGCTCGAGGAAGCGGTGGCTGAGGCGGATGAACGCGAACGCACGAGGGGGTTCACGCTGAGGTTCCCGGCGGGGGACGGCGAGGTACACGAGCTCGTCTTCAGCCGAGACCCCATTGAGCGGCGAACGCGGCCCCGTTCGGCGGTCACCGCGCGACGGCCGGCAAGCTTCACGACGCCCCGCCGCAAACGTCCTCCGAAAACGCACGGAAAGACGAAGAAGCGCAAGAAGCGGCGCTAGGTCGAATGTGACAACACCGCCGTCGACGGATCGTCAACGCCTGTGTTGATGCTCCGCTGGGGTCTCCGAGTCCCTTGCCCGGACGCCCTCGAACCGCTGGTGCAGCCGCGCGCGCAGCTCGTCGGGCGGGATGTCCTCGCGCTGCGCGCGGCGGCGGCGGGCGACGACGGCGCCGGTCGCGGCGACGCCGGCCACGCCGGCCAGGCCCAGGTACTTCCACGGGATCCGCATCGCGGACTAGGTTAGGCCGGGTGGTGAAGCTCGACGACGCCGTGGCCACCGCCGCGACGGGTGACGTGTGGCTGTTCCGCGGGCGGTCGTTCGCCGACGTGGCGATCCGCACGGTCACGAACGCGCCCGTCAACCACGTCGGGATGGTCGTGGCCCTCGACGACCTCCCGCCACTGCTCTGGCACGCCGAGCTGGGGCGCTCGCTGCCCGACGTGTGGACCGGCCAGCGCCAGCGCGGGGTGCAGCTGCACCTGCTGCGCGACGCGGTCACGACGTGGGACGAGCGCTACGGCCAGCGCGCGTGGTTCCGCCAGCTCGAGGGCGGCGAGGTGACACGCGAGCACGAGGATCGGCTCATGGAGGTCGTCGACGGCTACGACGGCAAGCCGTTCCCGACGATGGGGCGCCTGGCGCGGTCGTGGGCGGTGGCGCGGTTCCGCCGGCGGGCGCACTGGAACGTCGAGGCCGTGTACTGCGCGGAGCTGGTCGCGACCACCTACCAGCACATGGGCCTGCTCCCGCCCGGCCGCCCGGCGTCGTGGTACGACCCGGGCCGCTTCTGGAGCGGCGACCGGATCGAGCTGGTGGCGCCCTTCCGGCTCGGGGACGAGGTGGCGGTGGAGGGACGCGCGAGGGCCGCGGCGTGAGCGAGGCCCGCGAGACGCTGCTGCGCGGCGAGTTCGAGGCCGCGCTGGAGATCGCGCGGGCCGACGTCGAGGCGGACCCTGCGGACCCCGTGGCGCTCGACGTCCTCGGCGAGGCGCTGTGGATGACCGGCGACCGGGCGGCCGGGATAGAGCGCCGGCGCGAGGCCTACGCCGCGTACCGGAGGCGGGGCGACGTCCGCCGGGCGGCGTGGATCGCGGCCTACCTCGCGGGTGAGAGCCGGATCGACGGCCGCGACGCCGAGGGCAACGGGTGGCTCGGCCGCGCGCGGCGGCTGCTCGAGGACGATCCGGAGGCGCCCGAGCACGGCTGGATCGCGATCGAGGAGGCCAAGCGCGCCGCGTCGGCGCGGGAGGCGGCGGAGCACGCCGAGCGGGCGCTCGCGGTGTCGCGCGCGGCCGGGGACGTCGACGTGGAGATCAGCGCGCTCGCGCAGCTCGGTCTCGCCCGGACGACGCTCGGCGACGTGGACGGCGGCATGGCGCTGCTCGACGAGGCGATGGCCGCCGCACTGGGAGGGGAGGGGAGCGACTGGCTGTGCGTCGGCGACGCCTGCTGCACGACGCTCGTCGCGTGCGACCGCCTGTCGGACCTCCCGCGCGCCGTCGACTGGTGCCGTGCCGTCGTCGAGTGGGCCGAGCGCCGCCGGTTCGTGCCGATGCAGTCGTGGTGCCGGTCGATCTACGGCGGGGTGCTGACGCGGACGGGCGACTGGGCCGCGGCCGAGGCGGCGCTGGAGAGGGCGCTCGCCGATCCGCGCGGCAAGGTGCGGCAGGGCGGCGGCCGGGCGCTGCCGCTCGCGAGGCTCGCCGAGCTGCGCGTGCGCCAGGGCCGGCTCGAGGAGGCCGAGGAGCTGCTCGCCGACTGCGAGGACCACCCCGCCGCGCTGGAGGCCGCCGTGGAGCTGCGGCTGCGCCGCGGCGAGGCGGCCGTGGCGGCGGCGCTGGTGGAGCGGCAGCTGCGAGCGGTGGGGACAGACCCCGCCGGGGTGGGGACAGACCCCGCCGGGGTGGG
>DASVRH010000017.1:0-7590 GCA_036388715.1 Solirubrobacteraceae bacterium
CGGTCTGGGAGACCTGGCCCGGATCGAGCGCGCCGTCTTCGGCCACCTTCGGCCCCCCGGCGTCGCCGGGCGTCAGCTCGACGTAGGTCTCGCCGAGCAGCGTCTTCTGACGCAGGACGGCCTTGGTGTCCTTGGGGATCGGGGCGAAGCGCTCTTCGAGCTGGATCTTCGCGTCCGACCGGCCGGTCTCGGGGTTCGGCTCGACCGTCTTGACCTTGCCGACCGGCACGCCGGAGATGCGGACGTCGGCCTCGACCGCGAGCTGCGTCCCCTCGGCGAACGACACGTTGAGCTGGTAGCCCTTGGGCTTCAGCGGCGTCGCGCCGCCGAAGGCCAGCCACAGGAACAGCAGCAGGCCGAAGCACGAGAGCGCGAAGCCCACCATGACCAGCAGCCGCCCGATGGTCGGGGCCTGCTTCTGCATCTAGCGGCCACCTCCCCTCGTCGCCGGGGGGTTGCCGCCGACCGGCGTCTCCGCCGTGCCGCCGGCCTGGCTGGAGGCCGGGCAGATCTGGCGGCTCTGCGGCAGGCCGCTGAGCGTGGCGATCTCGCCGAGGCGCGGGTCCGAGGCGATGATCGTGTTCAGCAGCGTCGCCGTCGAGCACGAGATCAGGATCGCGCCGCGGCGGATCGGGCCGTGCGCGTCCTGGTTGTTGAAGAGGGCGGTGCCGAGGTGGTTGGCCCACGACGCCCAGAACAGGTAGCCCTCGTCCTCCTCGCCCGGCGCGTTGTACGCGAGCGTGTTGAGGAAGTAGTTGAGGACGTCGAACGTGTCGCGCAGGTCGGGCGTGACGTCGGACAGCCCGCGGGCGGCGCCGCGCAGGCTCTTGACGGTCGGCAGCACGTCGCGCGCGAACGGCCGCAGCTGGTCGCGGATGATCGGCGTCGACGTCGTCAGGAACGGGCGCACGCGGCGCAGCGTCGGGCCGAGCGTGCGCGCCGTCGGGCGCAGGTCCTCGAGCGCCGGGCCGAGCACGTTGGCCAGCCGCTCGGCCTTGCGCAGGCCGGTGTTCGTCACGCGCAGCGTCGGCGGCAGCTGCTGGAGCGCGTCGCGGATGTTCGCGTCCTGCGCGGCGAAGGAGCGGAAGACCGTGTTCGAGCTGTCGATGAGCTGCGCGAGCTGGTCGTCCTTGTCGCCCACCGCCTCGAGCAGCAGCCGCAGATTGTGGATCGAGCGGCGGATGTTGCCGCGCCGCTCGATGAGCTTCGCCGTCATGCGGCGCGCGTACTCCGCGCCCGGCTCGAAGCGCTTGAACGTCGCGGCGAGGTCGTCGCCGTTGCCCTTCAGCCCCTTGCCGCCACCGTTGACGAGCAGGCGCAGGTAGTCGCGCGTGTCGCGGTCGAGGCTCGCGAGGATGTCCTCGAGGTTGACCGTCGGCAGCGTGTTCTCGACCGGGATCGTCCAGCCCTCGGGCGCCTTCTCGGCCTCGCCCGTGCCCGGCGCCATCTCGATGACCATGTCCTCGAGGCCCGTCTTCGGGCGCAGCAGCAGGGTCGCGTCCTTGCGCACGCGCTTGCCGTACTTCTGCTCGAGCTTCATCTCGACGAGCGCGCGGCCGTCCTTCAGCTCGACCTTGCTGATCTCGCCGATGTTGACGCCGGCGATCGTCACGGTCTGGCCCTGGCCCGGCGTGACCGACTTCGCCGTCTGGAACTCGGCGTTCATCGTGTAGAAGTCCTGGCCGAGGCCCGGGACCCACGCCGGCAGGTTGAACCGCTGCTGGCTGAGGATGTAGGAGGCGACGCCGAGGGCGATGAGCAGCAGCACGATGATCGCCGTGAAGTCGCGCCAGTGGTTGCGGATGTGGCGCTTCATCGACGCCCCCGCTTCCTCGTGGCGGCGCTCTTGGTCTTCGCGCCCTTCTTCGCCCCGCGGAACGGGTTCAGGCGGCTGAGCAGCTCGTTGGCGACCGAGTCGCGCTGGGCCCGCGGCAGCGGCGGAAGCGGCAGCTCGGGCGTCGGCACCGGCAGCGGGTTCGTGCCGCCGCCGCCCTGCGACGGGTCGCTGCCGCCGGTCGCCGGCCCCTGGCCGCCGTCGGGCGGGCCGACGCGGGCGGCGTTGAGGTTCGGCAGCTGGTTGGTGTGGCACGGCACGTCGGGCCGGTACGGCGGGCGCTTGCCCGGGAACACGGGCCGCACGCCGATCGGCGGGCTCGCGTTGTTGAAGAACTGCTCCGGGTTGCCGAAGTTCGTCCGGCCGGTCGAGACCGTCTGCGTGCCGCCGCCGACCTGGAAGCGGACGTACTGGCCGTTGCCGTCGAAGTTCTGGCTCTCGCCCGAGAGGCCGACCAGCGTGTACCAGAACTCCTTGTAGTTCTCGACGCCGGTCTCGAACTGCTTGCGGCCCTCGGGCTCGCGGATGACGATGTCGCCCGTCGGCAGGATCACGTCGGTGAAGCACTGGGCGACGAGGTTCTGCTTCGGGAAGAGCGAGATGGCGGCGTCGGTGGCGACGGCGAGGTCACGCGCCGCGGGCGACAGCTCCTGCGCGAGGCCGCGCAGCTCGTCCTGGCGCAGCAGGCCGCGCATCTGGCGCACCCACGGGAACGAGGCCTCGATCGTCGCGGGCGTCTCGCGCACGCCGGGCAGGATCTCGCGCGAGAACGCGCGCACGGACGGGAACGCGCGGTTCAGCGCCGCGAGCGTGCGGTCGGCGCGGGGGATCGTCTCCTGCAGGCCGCGCAGCGTCGCCCCGACGTTCTCCTTCTCGTCGGCGAAGATCGCCAGGGTGGTGTTGAAGTTCTCCACGAAGTCCTGGAGCAGGCTCTCGTTGCGCCCGAGCGCGGCGGTCACCTTCTGCAGCCCGGCGATCGCCTTCGACAGGTCGTGCGGCTCGGTGCCGAGGAACGCCTCGTTGACGATCGACAGCCCCTTCAGCGCCTCGGGCGCGTCGTCGAGCGTGTCGTTCAGCGACTCGGCGGCGGTCTCGCCCTCGGTCTGCGGATCGGGCTTCAGGCGGTCCGACGCGCCGGGGTCGCCCTGCAGCGCCTCGCCGTACTCGACGAGGAGCGTCTGGAGGTCCTCGCGCGTGTCGGCCTGCAGCGCGGTCAGCAGGTCGTAGAACTGGACGGGCGTCGAGGTCTGCGTCACCCGGATCGTGTCGCCGTCGTCGAGCACCGCGGACCCCGGCGTGCCCGGCGAGAGGTCGACGAAGAAGTTGCCCTCGAGGAAGATCCGCGGCCGGATCTTCATCGTCGCGTCCTTGTGGATCGGCAGGCCGGCCTTGTCGATCTCCATCTCGACCAGGGCCATGTCCGTGTCCTGGTAGCGGCTGACCTTCTTGACCTTGCCGACGTTGACGCCGGCGATGCGGACCGGCGAGTTCGGGCGGATGCTCGTCGACGACTCGAAGACCGCGCTGACCCGGTAGCCCTTGGTCAGCGGGATGTCCTTCGTGAACCCGAGCCAGACCCCGACCAGCGCGATGACGAGCCCGATCAGGCCGACCACGACCGGGCTCATGCCGCGCCGGTCCTTGCGCGGGATCCGCCGCTCGTCGTCGCCGCCGCCACCGCTCTTGCGCCTGTTGAAGATCGCCATCAGCGCGTCCTCGGCGGGTAGGTGTCGGCGGACGGGCCGCCCTGCTCGGGCGGGCGCTCGTGCGACGGCAGGCTGCCCTCGGAGTCGCGCACGATGTGCGTCTCCTCGGTCTCCAGCCCCTGGTTGCCGGGCACGTTCCCGATGACCTTGCGGCCGGGCAGCCACGGCTCGTTGCCGGCCTCGCACTCGTTCTCGCGGCCGCTGCCCGGGGTGTTCGGGTACGGGTTCGTGTGCAGGTAGTTGTCGGCGTTCGGGCCGTTGGCCGGCGCGTCGGACGGGCCGCCCTCGTTGTTCGGGCCGAGCGGCGCGGAGACGATGATGAACCGCTGCCACGTGCCGTTGTTGTCGCCCTCCGACAGGAGGCTCGCCACGTTGCGGAAGAACAGCGTCACGTAGTTGCAGACCGTCTGCGTCGGCGCGAGGTCGGCGACCGTCGGGTTGAGGATCCTGGCCAGGTTGCGCACGCCGTTGACGCCGAGCCGGGCGACCGGGTCCTCGGCGAACTCCTGCAGCGACTCGAACAGCGGCGGGAGGCGGCGGTTGAGCTCGACCGAGCGGCGCAGCACCGGCGTGCCGATCTCGAGCGCGGAGGCGAGCGTCGGCGCCGCGGTGCGCAGGGCGCGCACGCCCGGGCGCAGCTCGCGGAACAGCGCGGCGTTGTTGCGCAGGAACGGACGCTGCACCGGGAACGACTCGATCGCCGCCTCGAGCGCGGGCGGGCCGGTCTCGATCGTCTCCTGGATCTGCGGCGCGACGTCGGCGAGCGCGCGGAAGGTCGTGTCGAGGTTGCGGAACAGCGCGGCCTGCTCCTCGGCCACCGGCGCGACCTCCGCCGCCGACTGCCCGAGCCCGCGGAAGAACCCGCGCAGGTCGGTGCGGCGGTCGCTGAGGTTCTCCATCACCGGCTGGAGGTTCTTCAGCAGGATCGGGAAGACGCCGAGCGCGTTGTTGAGCGCCTCGCCGCGCGCCGCCAGGCCGCCGCCGAACTCGTTGAGGTTCGTGCGCTGCGCCGCGCGCGTCGGCTCGTCGAACGTCGCGAAGACCTCGTCGATCTCGACGGGCTTGGGCTGCGCGCTCGACACCGGGATCGTCGCGCCGCTCTCGTAGCCCTTCGTCGAGGTGCCCTTCGTGATCTCGACGTACTTCAGGCCCAGCGCCGAGCGCGGGCGGACGATGAGCGTCGAGTCGTCGGGCAGCGGATCGACGGCGGTCTCGAGCTTGAGGCTGAGCATCGCCGTGACGGAGCCGTCGGGCCGGCGCCGCGGGGTGATCTCGTTGATCACGCCGACGCGCGAGCCGCCGATGCGCACCTCGTTGCCGCGCACGAGGTTCGACGCGTTCGGCACCTCGGCCTTGAGGTCGTAGGTCGGCACGAACGGCAGGCCGTTGTTCGCGTTGTAGGCGAGGAACACCGCGACGATGACGACGAGCGTCGTCGCGGCGCCGATCAGCACCGGGTTGGCGGCGATCGAGGCCGCGCCGCGCCGCCTCATGCCCCGCCTCCGAGCAGGTAGTCGAGGACGCCCTCCTGGGCCTCGCGGTCGGGGTCGGCCCGCGGCGCCTGCGGCTGCTCGGGCGCCGGCTGCGTCGCGTCCTGGCCCGGGAGCACCGTCGACGGCAGGCGCAGCGCCGGCCGGTCGCTGCGGCCGTTCTTGCCCGTCGCGTCGCCCGCGGTCCGCGGCCGGGCGCCGGCGCCGGCGTCGCCGCCGCGCGACGACGCGGCCTTCGCCTGCAGCGCCTGGGCCGAGTGGTCCTCGCCCGCGCGTGCCGCGACCGCGCGCGTGTCGGTCTCTTCACGCTCGGCCCACCGCGCCGAGCAGCCCGGCTGCTGGGTCGTCGAGTAGGTCGTGCACGTGTTGACGATCAGCCCGGCGCGCAGGTAGTGGCCGAGCGAGTCGAAGCCGTTGATCGCGGCCACTTGGTAGAAGAGGTAGTCCCAGATGCGCTCGATGCCGCCGGTCTCGCGCAGGCTGACGGTGAACTTCGCGAGGTTGTCGGCGAGCGGCCGCGCCTCGCCCGTGAGGCGGCGCAGGTCGTCGATGATCGGCTTGGCGGCGAGCAGCGCCGGGCGCCCGGCCTCGGCCGCGTCGCCCAGCGACTGGAACGCCGGGATGCTCGCCTCGCTGAACGGGCCGAGCTGGCGGAAGAAGCGGTTGATGGCCGGGGCCTGGGCCTGGAGGTCCTCGAGCACCGGCGACATCTCGTCCGAGAGCGAGCCGAGGTCGCGCATCGTCGGGCGCAGCTCCTCGAGGAAGCGCGGCAGCAGCTCGCAGATGCGCGCGAACTCCGCGCGGCGCGCCGCGGTCGCCCGCGACACCGTGTTCGCCTGGACGATGAAGTCAGCGACCTGGCGGCGGTCGCGGGCGAGCGGCCCGAGCACGCGGTCGGAGTCCGTGGCCAGGCGCGCGAGAACCTCGTTCTGCTCGGCGAGGATCCGCAGGACCTGGTTGGTCGCCTGGAGTGCGGGGTTCGCCCGGCGGATCGTCTCGTCGAGATCCTCGGCGCGACCCGCGAGCGCGCCGCCGAGCTCGTTGATGATGATCGCCAGGCGCTGGCGCTGGGGCAGGCGCAGGACGTTGTTGATGAGGTCGGTGTCGACCGGCTTGGAGGTGCGGTCGACCGGCAGCAGGTACTGGCCCGCGCCCTCCTCGCCGTCCTCGATCTTCGCGAGCGGCGGCGGGGCCGAGCCGCCGTCCGGCCGCGGCTCGGTGAGCGTGCACTCGACGTACTTCTCGCCGATCAGCGACTGCGGGCGGATCGAGCACTTCGCGTCGCGCCGGAAGTCCTGGAAGTTCTTGTCGGTGATCGCGAGGACCGCCGCGGCCTTGTTCTCGGGGGTGACCTCGAGCTCCTCGATCTTGCCGACGTTGACGCCGGCCACGCGCACGTCCTCGCCCTCGATGATCGAGAAGGCGTTGTCGAAGATGACGCGGACCTTGTAGTCGCCGCCGCCGCCGTCGTCGCCCGCGCCGGTGCCGAGCACGGCGATCGCCGCCGTCGCGACGAGCACCAGGCCGATGACGAGCAGCCGCCTCACGGGCCCGCCAGCACGTGGTTGGGGTCGCAGTCGAGGCCGTCGTCCTGGAACGGCGCCGAGCCGTCGGGCGCGGGCTGGCTCGCGCCGCCCGGGCAGCGGCGGATCATGCCCGTCTGCAGGCCGGTGAGACGGTCGTCCGGGCTCTGCGGGACGAGCGTGCCGCCGGCCGCGTCGTCGCGGAACTGGAAGGTGTTGAACAGCGGCGAGATGCGGCCGAAGTGCCCGTTGGCGTCGTAGCCGGCGCCCGCCTGGCCGAAGTCGCGGAACCACCCGGTCAGCTCCGGCAGGTACGGCCGCGCGAAGTCGAGGACGGGCAGCGACTGGCGGATCGCCGCCGTCGTGTTGCGCAGCGACGGCGCCGCCACCTGCTGCAGGCGCGGCGCCTTGCGCGTCAGCTCGAGCAGGTCGTTGTTCGGGCCCTTGCGCGTGATCGCCAGGCGCAGGTCGCGGATCGTCGGGCGCAGGTCGCGGACGAGGGGGCGCAGCTCGCGGAAGAACGGGGCCAGCCTGCGCGTCGCCGGCTTGGACTCCGCGACGAGGACGTCGAGGTCGGTCAGCGTCGCGCGCAGGTTGACGAAGGTCGAGTTCGCGCGGCGCATCGTCGCCGGCAGCCGCAGGAGGATCTCGTTCAGCGCGTCGTTCTCGGCCGCGATGCCCTGCGACGCCTCGTTCGCGTTCGAGACGAGGTCGGTCAGCGTCTCGCGCTTGGCCGCGAGCGCGGTCATGGCCTTGGCGCCGTCGATCAAGAAGCGCTGCAGCGTGCGCTCGTCGCGGCCCACCTCGTTGACGAGCTCGCGCGTCGTCGACAGCGTCGGGTTGAAGTACTTCGCCGCCTGGTTGGCCTGCTCGCCCTTGCCGCGCAGCTGGGTCGCCGAGCCCTGGATGACCTGCTGGAGCGCCTTGCGCGTGTCGTCGTCGAGGGTGTTGAAGAGCTGGTCGATCTCGACGATCGGCGTCGTCTTGTCCTGCGCGAGCCTCGCGCCGTCCTGCAGGTCGCGCCCGTTGCCAGGGCT
>DASVRH010000018.1:0-11990 GCA_036388715.1 Solirubrobacteraceae bacterium
ACCACGTCTACGGGATCACACGCCGAGGCTTCGCACCGTCGTCCGTTCCGCCATCTGGCTACCTGGCGGACAGTCTCGCCGACGACGTGCTCGCGGTGCTCGACGAGCTGGGCGTCGGGCGCTTCCGGCTGATGGGCCACGACTGGGGCGCCTACACCTCGCTGCTGATCGCCGCCACCGCGCCCGAGCGCGTGGAGCGCATGATCCCGATGTCGTTCCCGCCGCCGTGGGACCGCCGGCCCGACCCGCGCAAGCTCATCGGCGGCGCGCACGTCCCGTTCCTCGCCTTCACGAACGACCACGTCGTCCCGGTGCTGGCCGAGCAGATCCTCAAGCGGGGCAGCTCGAACAGCGACACTGACGTTGAGGTCTTCGTCGAGCGCTTCCGCCCCAAGGAGCGGCGCAGCGCGACCGTGCAGGTCTACCGCTCGTTCGTGCTGAAGGACTTCCGCCGCGGCATCCCCGGCGGGAGGCCGGACGTCCCGCTGCGCTTCCTCGGGGGCGCCACCGACCCGGTGACCCGGTACTCGGGAAGCCTCGAGGAGGTGCGCGGCGCAGGGCACTTCCTGCCGGAGGACAAGCCCGACGCCGTCATCGGGCACGCCCTGTCGTTCCTCTAGCGCGGGCGGACGATCCGCAGGTCGATCCCCAGCCCGCGGATGCGGAGCGGCGGGACGCCCGCGAAGACGCTCGCGACCGTCGCCGGGAGGCGCAGCACCCGCCGGCCCCGGGGCAGCCGGCGCGGCAGGCGGACCACCACCGTCGTCGCGCGCCGCGCGGGCACGGTGAAGCGCAGCGGCGCCGTGCGGCGGCCGGCGATGCTCGGGCGCAGCGTGACGCGGCACGCGTGGAACCGGTCGTGGCAGTGGACGCGGAAGGGCACCCGGCCCCCGGGCCGGCGCCGCGACCCGTAGACCCCGCCGGTGGCGAGGCTGAGCCCGGGCCGGCACGGGTCCGAGCGGTCGAGGCCGGCGTCGAGCAGCATCGCGCGCGGGCCGGTGTCCTGCTCGCAGACGATCCGGTCGGCCTCGCCGTCGCGCGCCTCGACGCTCGTGCCGTTCCCGGCCCGGATCGTGTCGGCGCCGGCCCCGCCGACGACGCGGGTGCGGCCGACCGGGCGCTCGAGGCCCAGCCGGGTGCTCTCGACCACGAGGCGGTCGTCGCCGCCGCGGCCGTCGACGACGCCCTGCCCGTCGGCCGTCAGCACGTTGGGGCCGTCGCTGCCGATCAGCTCGACCTCGGCCATGTCCTCGCTGAGGACGTCCTCCACGTCGCCGGCGAGCGCGTCCTGCTCGCTCGCGAGCCCGTCCGGACCGTGGTCGTCCCCGAGGTTCGCGACCAGCCGCGAGCGGCTCGCGGCGACCGCCTTCCAGAACGCGACGTCGTCGCCGGCGCCGCCCGCGCCGACGTCGGGCGCGCCGTCTCCGACGCCGTCGAGCTCGAGCGTGTCGGCGCCGTCGCCGCCGTCCGCGCGGTCGGCCCCGGCGGCGCCGAGCAGGAGGTCGTCGCCCGCCCCGCCCAGCAGCTCGTCGTCGCCGTCGCCGCCGTCGAGCTCGTCCGCGCCGGGCCCGCTCAGCAGGCGGTCGTCGCCGGGGCCGCCCTGCATGGCGGCGTGCGTCTGGCGCGAGGCGAGGCCGTACGCCGCCGCCGTGCCGACGGACTCGAGCACGTCGGCGCCGGGCCCGCCTCCGAGCCTGACCGGCGCGGTCGCTCCGCGCAGGTGGTCGGGACCGGAGCCGCCGACGACGCGCTGCGCCGCGGCGCCGACGTCGTCGCCCTCGCCGGGCTCGCCGTCGTTCGCGAACCCGTCGAGCGACGCCGAGACGCCTGCCGTCCTCGCGGCGTAGTCGATCGTCCACCCGGCGCCACCGACGAGCCGGTCGGCGCCCGGGCCGCCGTCCCACGTGCCCGCGAGCTGGGCGGTCTCGAGCACGTCGTCGCCCGCGCCGCCGCGCACCGCCGCGCCGACGTTCACGAGGACGAGCCGGTCGTCCCCTTCGCCGAGGTCGACCTCCGGCTGCCCGACGCCGGCGAACACGCCGGCCGGGGCGCGCGGCTCGCAGACGACCGAGCCCGGCGCGTCGGAACGGCAGTCCGCGCCCGGCCGCGGCGCCGGCGTGCCGGTCACGCGCAGGCCCTCGAGCCGCAGGTCCTCGTCCTCGGCGCCGTCGCCGGTGACGCGAAGGACGAAGACGTCCGTCGGCGGCACCGCGGGCATGTACTTGTTGCCGGGCTGCGCGGGGTGCGAGGCGACCTTGACCAGCTCCACGATCGCCGCGTCGGCCGGCGCGGCGGCGCTGAGCACGAGCAGGCCGGAGAGCAGCACGAGGCGCTTCATGCCGACCGCAACGTACGGGTCGGCCGCGAGTTCCGCGACAATCCGTCGCGTGGCCCGGTCGCGCTTCCTCTTCGAGCAGCTGGTGCGCCGTGAGCTGCGGCAGAAGTACCAGGGCTCCGTGCTCGGGATCGCGTGGTACCTGATCAACCCGCTGGTGCTGATGGGCGCCTACTGGTTCCTCTTCGGCGTCGTGCTGCCGGTGTTCGAGGTCGACGACTACCCGCTGTTCCTGCTGTGCGGGCTGGTGGTGTGGATCTTCTTCTCCCAGTCGCTGACCGCGGCGGCGACGTCGCTGCTCGACCAGGGCGCGCTGATCCGCAAGGCGCGCTTCCCGCGGGAGGCGATCCCGGCGTCGGTGGTGGCCGTGCAGCTCGTGACGTTCCTGGCCGTGCTCGTCCTCGTCGCGGTCGTGTGCGTCGCGATCCGCGGGACGCTCGACGTCGCGCTGTTGGTCCTGCCGGTCGTGCTCGCGGCGCTGGCCGCGCTGGCGCTGGGCCTCGGGCTGATCGTCGCCGTGCTGCACGCGTACTTCCGCGACGTCGCGCCGATCCTCGGCGCCGCGCTGCTGCCGTGGTTCTTCCTGTCGCCGATCTTCTTCAGCGTCGAGCGGATCACGCAGGGGGGCGCCGAGCGGTTCGTGCTCGAGTGGGTCAACCCGGTCGCGCCGTTCATCCTCGCCGTGCGCGACGTCCTCTACGCCGGCGAGGTGCCGCCGTTCGACGTGCTCGCCTACTGCGTGGTCGCCGGGGCGGTGGCCGTGCTCGCCGGGCGCGCGCTCTTCCGGCGGCTGGAGCCGGAGCTGGCGGTGGTCGTGTGAGCCTGCGCGCGGGGGAGCTGGTGCTCGAGCACGCGTCGCGCGCGTTCGCGGTGCGCGCCGACCCGGGCCGCTCGCTCAAGGAGCTCGTGTTCGGCCGCCATCGCGGCGGGCCGGCGCCGGTGCAGGCGCTCGCCGACGTCTCGTTCCACGTCGCGCCCGGCGAGACGGTCGCCGTCGTCGGCCGCAACGGGGCGGGCAAGACGTCGACGCTGCGGGTGCTCGCGGGGATCGTGCCGCTCGACAGCGGGCGCGTCGAGGTCGGGGGCCGCGTCGTCGCCCAGCTCGAGCTGGGCGCCGGGTTCGGCCGCGCGTTCACCGGGCGCGAGAACGTCTACCTCAACGCCGCGCTGCACGGGCTGTCGAAGGCCGAGGTCGACGAGCGCCTCGACGCGATCCTCGCCTTCGCCGAGCTGGGCGACTTCGCGGACCTCCCGGTGTCCACCTACTCGCAGGGGATGTTCCTGCGGCTCGGGTTCGCCATCGCCGCGCACATGGACCCCGACGTGCTGCTCATCGACGAGGTGCTCGCCGTGGGCGACGAGGCGTTCCAGCGCCGCTGCGAGGAGCGCATCGCCTCGCAGATCGAGGCGGGCGCGACGCTGGTGCTCGTCTCGCACGACGCCTCGCTCGTCGAGCGCACGTGCGAGCGCGTCGTCGTGCTCGACCGCGGGCGGGTGCTGTTCGACGGGCCGACGGCCGAGGGGCTCGACGTCTACCGCCGCGAGGCTCTCGTCGCATGAGGCCGGAGGAGGCGCTCGAGGCGGCGCGGCGGGCGGCGGAGGCGGCCCGCGCCCGCGGCGCGTACGCCGACGACCTCGAGGGCTTCGCGATCGAGCCGACCGACCGCGTGTCGACCGAGCAGCTGCTCGAGTGGGCGGTGATCGAGCCCGACCTCGACCTGGTGCGGTCGACGCGCCGCCGCGGCGGCGCGATCACGCTCGTCAAGCGCGCGCTGCTGCACGTGCTGCGCCAGTACCACGCGCAGGCCCACGCCCAGCAGACGCGGTTCAACCTGCACGCGGCCGTTCGGCTGGCCGAGCTCGAGGAGCGCCTCGAGCGGCTCGAGAAGCGCTAGCCGTGCGCGTCCACCAGATCCTCAGCGGCGCGGGGCCGGTCGACGCGGTCACCTCGCAGGCCCGCGCCTGGCGGGAGCGCTTCGGCGCGTGGGGCTGGGACGGCGTGGAGTACGCCGCGCACATCGATCCGCGCATGAACGGCGAGGTCGTCCCGCTCGGGGCGATGGTGCCGCGGCCGGAGGACGTGCTGCTGCTGCACTACTCGGCCTACGCGCCGAGGCTGCGGGCGCTGCTCGACCTGCCGTGCCGCAAGGCGCTGCTCTCGCACAACGTCACGCCGGCGCGCTGGCTGTGGGACTACGAGCCGACGATCGCCGTCCACTGCGCGCTGGGCCGCCGCCAGCTTCCCGAGTTCGCCGCGCGCGCCGACGTCGCCGCGGGGGTCAGCGCGTACAACGCCGCCGAGGTCGGGTCCGACGTCGTGGTGCCGATCCTGTTCGACGCCTCCACGTGGCCGGCGGCGGAGGGGCCGCGCCGCGACGGCCCTCCGACGCTGCTGTTCGTCGGGCGCCTCGCGCCGCACAAGCGCCAGGACGAGCTGATCCGCCTGCTCGCGCTGCTGCGCCGCCACCGGCTGCCCGAGGCGCGGCTCGTCCTCGTCGGCGAGCCGCTCAACGAGAAGTACCTCGCGGCGCTGCGCGGGCTCGCCGATGAGCTGGCGCCGGGCGCGGTCACGTTCGAGCGGTCCCTGTCTCGCGAGGAGCTCGCCGACCGCTACCGCGCCGCCGACGTCTTCGTCTCGCTCTCCGAGCACGAGGGGTTCTGCATCCCTCTGCTGGAGGCCTTCCACTTCGGCGTGCCCGTCGTCGCGCGGCCCAGCGGCGCCGTCCCCGAGGTCGCGGGCGACGCGGCGCTGCTCGCGGAGAATCGGGACCTCGCCGTGCTCGCCGAGCTCGTCGCGCTGACGGTCGAAGACGACGCGCTCGGAGCGACGCTCCGCGACCGCGGCCGCGAGCGGCTGCCGGCCTACGCGCCGGAGCGGACCGAGGCCGCGATGCGGGCGATGATCGAGGGGTTGCGGTGACGCGCGTCGTCCTCGCCCTCCTTGCCGCTCTCGCCCTCGCCTCGTGCGGGGGCGACGACGACCCCGGCTCCGGCGACGCGCCGCGCCCCGTCGACCTCGCGCTCGACTTCACGCCCAACCCCGTGCACGCGCCGGTGTTCGCCGCGGCGCGGACCGGCGCCGACCGCGACAACGGCGTGCGCCTGCGGATCCGCGAGCCGGGCGAGGGGCCGAACGCCCTGAAGCTCGTCGCGAGCGGGCGCGCGCTGCTCGGGCTGCTGGACATCCACGACCTCGCGATCGCGCGCGAGCAGGGCGTCGACGTCGTCGCCGTCGCCGCCCTCGTGCAGAAGCCGCTCGCCGCGCTCCTCACCGACCCGTCCGTCCGCCGGCCGCGCGACCTCGCCGGCCGCACGGTCGGCGTCTCGGGCCTGCCGTCGGACCCCGCCTTCGTCCGCGCGATCGTCGAGCACGACGGCGGCGAGTACGACCGCATCGAGCAGGTGACGATCGGCTTCAAGGCGGTCAGCGCGCTGTTGTCCCGCCGGGTCGACGCCGTGCCCGCCTTCTGGAACGCCGAGGGCGTCGCCCTGGAGGAGCGCGGCAGGAAGGTGCGGCAGTTCCGCGTCGAGGACTACGGCGCCCCGGCGTACCCGGAGGTCGTGGTGATCGCGTCGCGCAGGGCGCTGCGCGAGCGCCGCGCCGACATCGCCGCGGCGGTCCGCGCGATCGCCGCCGGCGTGGAGGCGGTCGAGGACGACCCCGGCGCCGCCGTTAGCGAGCTGGCGAGGGCCTCGGCGGCCGACGAGTCGCTCGTCCGCGCGCAGCTCGACGCCGTCCTCCCGCTCTTCCGCCCCGCGGTCCGCCTCGACCGCGCGGTCCTCGAGGACTGGGCGCGCTTCGACGAGGAGGTCGGGATCGTCGAGCGCCGCCCCGACGTGGGGGCGGCGTTCGACTTCCGGATCAGCGGCGGCGCACCCGGATCGTGAGCTCCGGCCCGATGCCGGAGACGAGGTCGCCCCCGCCGGTGTTCACGAACACGCGGTACTTCGCGGTGCGCGGCACGCGGACGCGCTTGCCGTAGCGCGCGTAGGTGTCGTCCGCGCCGGCCCGCGTCAGGCCACGGCGCACGACGACCCACGCGCCGCGGCGCGTCTGCTTTTGGATCTCGAACGGGATCCCCACGCGCGACGGGCGGATCGTGCCGTAGACGCGGGCGCGCCGGTTGCGGCGCACGGCGCGCGGGCGGCGCGACGTCCGCACCTGCGGCGCCACGCCCAGCGTGATGACGCCGCTCGTGACCGGCTGGCCGCCGCCGGTCGTCCGCACGCGGAACTGCGTGGTCGACAGCGGGGGCAGCACCGGGAACGAGAACCCGCCGGCGCCGTCGGTCACGATCGGGTTGCCGACCTGCGCGAACTCCGCGGTGAACGGGAACGGCCGCTGCTGGAGGACGAGCTCCTTGCCCGCGTTGCCGGTGCCGGTCAGCGTTCCGAAGACCGTCGTCGGCGACCCGAAGACGATCGGGTTGGGCGCGGCGCTGATCTGGAGGCCGAGCGGCTGGCGCTCGGTCTTGAAGGCCCGCGTCGCGCCGCTGTCGACGCCGCTCGCGTTGCTGGCGACGAGGCGGAAGTAGTAGCGCGTGTCCGGCTCGAGGCCCTCGACGCGGGCGGTCACGCGGCGCGGGTTGGCGCCCGACCCGGCGTTCGCGTCGGCCGTGCGCGAGCCGAAGCGGCGCGTCTTGCCGTACTCGAAGAAGAAGCGCGTAGCCTCGTTGTTCGGGTCCACCCGGCCGAGGAGCGTCGCCGCGCCCGAGTCGACGTCACGCGTCCCGGTCGTCTCGGCGACCGGCGCCGCCGCGAGAGCGGGCGAGACGGCGAACAGCGTGATGAGAAGCCCGCACGCCAGCGCGCGCGGAAGTACGTCCATGAAGTTCATCCAGCACCCCTGCCAGGTTTTGCTTGTCGCGGCACTGAACCACGCGACGGCCTGAAAGTCGCGCTAGAGGACGTCCTGCACCGTCTGCTGCATCCGCTGTGAGCAGAAGTCGTGGCCCGGCACGGCCGGCGCCTGGCGGTAGAGGACGAAGCGGTCGTTGCGCCAGACCGGCGCGCCGGTCGCGTCGAACGGCCTGCGCAGCTCGGCGTCGGCCAGGACGTAGTCGGCCTTGCGCGAGATCGGGACGTGCGGATAGCTCGTCTCGAGCAGCGGGCGCTGGGAGCACAGCGGCTGGCCGCTGAGGAAGTACGCGACCCACAGCTGGCGCGACGGGTCGACGTCGAGGCGCACGGACTCCCCGGCCGGCAGCCGCGCGTCGAGGTCGGCGAGCTGGGTGAGCGCGGGCGGGTTCTGGTCGAAGGTGATCCTCAGCTCGTCGGTGGCGGACAGCACGGCGAGCCAGACCAGCGCGGCGAGCGCGAGCGGGGCGCCGTGGCGCAGGCGCGACACGGCCACCGCGGCGAGCAGGACGGCGAGCGGTCCGACGAAGGCCAACGCCTTGAAGTGGAAGTACCAGCCGTAGTCGCGGGGGCGGAACCAGAGCGCGGCGAGCGCCCCGAAGACGAGCACGCCGCCCAGCGCGACCGCCAGCGCACGCGGCTGGCGGCGCAGCTCCAGCACGATGGCCACGGCGAGGATCGGGCCGAGCACGACCAGCGTGGTCGCCGTGGGCAGCGCGAGGAACTCGTGCTCGGGGCGGAACGCGAGCAGGTCGCCGCCCCAGTTGACGAGCGAGTAGCCGCGGTCGACGACGGGCTCGACGGCGCTGATCGCCTTCTCGGCGATGCCGTACGCGGGATAGGCGAGCAGCGCGGCGAGCGGGACGATCCAGGCCAGCGAGCGCGGCCCGCGCCAGAGGCGCCCCACCGCCGCCAGCCGCCGGCGCTCGGGCCACAGCAGCGCGGCGAGCGCGAGCAGCGGGATCGGGACGGCGAGCGGGTAGGCGAACGCGCCGACGGCGAGGAAGAGCGCGAGCAGCGCGACGGCCCCGCGCGTCCGCGCCCTCACCGCCCACGCGGCGAGCACCAGCGCGAAGGGCAGCGTGAAGAAGCCCCAGAGCTGGTTGAAGTACGGGTGGAGGGTCGTGTGCACGACGACCCGGTCGAGCCCGACCAGCGCCATCCCCACCGCCGCGCCGCCCAGCCCGGCGCCGAGCGCGTCGCGGGCGAGCAGGAAGAACCCGGCGGCGGCGAGGGCCATGAGCAGGGCCGCGACGACGGGGAAGGCCTGCCAGGTCTCCAGCCCGCTCAACGCCGCGACCGCGGCGAGCGGGTAGTAGATCGGCGGCTTCGAGCGCCAGACGAGCGGGACGCGGTCGACCGGCTCCTCCGGCGCGACGGCGGTCGGGTGATGGTCCCGCAGGAAGTCCGCGGTGCCCACGGCGAGGTGAGCGTCGGACCCGTTGCCGAGCACCGTGGCAAAGCCGCTGCGGAACATCGGCACGAGCGCGACGCAGACGAGGAGCAGGCCGATCCACACCGGCCACGCGATCTCCGCGCGGTCGACCCTCTCGACAGAGCCTCCTCGCCTGACCGCCCACGCCCCCAGGCAGACGTTCGCGGCGAGCACGACCGCGAGGTTCGCCGCGAACGGGACGCGGGCGTAGCCGAGCAGCGCCAGCTCGAGCCCGCTCGCACACGCGCCGGCCGGCAGGACCCAGAGCAGCTCGTGGCGCCGCAGCCCCTCCGGCAGCCACAGCCGGACGATCCCGAACCCCGCGACCGCGAAGAGGACGAGGGCCGCCAGCCCCGCCCGCAGCGCGTCGTCGACGGCGCCGACGCCGGTCACGCCCGACGGGTCGGCGACGTTCAGCGCCGCGAGCGCGCTGAGCGCGACGAGGAGGAGGGACCTCAGGCCGTGTGCGCGTCGCCGTTGGTGCGCGCGCGGTGGACCCGGTGCACGAAGACCGGGTTGCCCAGCAGGTAGCGGCGCCACATCCGGCCGGGCTCGATCGCCAGCCTGAAGATCCATTCGAACCCATTGTCGGCCAACCAGCTCGGCGCGCGCGGGACCTTGCCGGAGACGACGTCGAACAGCGCCCCCACGGTCCACAGCACGTCGACGTCGAGCCGCGCGGCGTTGTGCTGCACCCACAGCTCCTGCTTCGGCGTGCCCATCCCCGCGAGCACGATGCTCGGGCGGCGGGCGTTGATGTCCTCGACGACGCGGTCGTCGTGCGCCGAGCCGGGCTCGAAGTACCCGTGGTGGGTGCCGACGACGTTCAGGCCCGGGTACGTCTCCGTCAGCCGCTGCGCCGCGCCGTGCGCCACGCCGGGCTCGGAGCCGAGCAGGTAGATCGACTCGCCCGTCTGCTCGCAGAGCGCCGCGAGGCCCCAGATCCAGTCCGCGCCGGTCATGCGGTGCGGCACCGGCCGCTCGAGCGCCTTCGCCGCCAGGCGGACGCCGTAGCCGTCGCAGTAGACGAGG
Organism: Solirubrobacteraceae bacterium; assembly: GCA_036388715.1. Taxonomy (GTDB): domain Bacteria; phylum Actinomycetota; class Thermoleophilia; order Solirubrobacterales; family Solirubrobacteraceae; genus CADCVT01. The sequence goes on from DASVRH010000018.1 coordinate 9,660, forward strand.
TCGGCGGACTCGAGCGCCCCGCGCAGGGCGGGGATCCCGGCCGACTGGTTGAGGACGTGCGCGTTGGCGTACATCACGCGCCGCGGCGGCCCGCCGTTGCGGCTGCCCGCCCAGCCCGTGATGCGGCGCAGCAGCTCGTCCGGGCGACCGAGGTCGATCGGTATGTCGAAGATCAGCGACAGCTCGCGCGGGTCGTACGGGAGATCGCGCTCGATGAGCTCAACGGCGGCAGCCACGTGGATGATCGTACGGCCTCGTAGCGTTCGCGGCCAAGCATGGTGGTCTTGGATGTGACGGAGGCGCTCGGAGAGCGCCCGCGCGGATGGTCGCGCTACGTGCGCGAGCTGGCCGCGGCGCTCGGCGACGCGGTGACGCCGATCGCGGGCCGCGGCGTGCCCGAGGTCGTCTGGGAGCAGGCCGGCCTGCCTCGCGCGCTGCGCCGGCGCCGGGCGCGGCTCGTGCACAGCCCGAACTGCTACCTCCCGCTGCGCCGCCCGTGCCCGGGCGTCGTGACCATCCACGACCTCGCCTTCGAGGTCTTCCCCTCCGACTTCCGGGCGCTGACGCTGCGCAAGTACCGGTGGTTCGCGCCGCGGGCGGCGCGGTCGGCCGAGCGCGTGATCGTCCCCTCGCCGTTCAGCGGCCGCGACGTCATCGAGCGCTACGGGGTGCGCCCGTCGAAGCTGCGGATCGTGCCCGAGGCGCCCTCGCTGCCGATCGGCTCGGCGCCGCCGGCGGAGGGCGACTACGTGCTCGCCGTCGGCGACGTGCGGGCGAAGAAGAACCTCGGCGTGCTGGCCGAGGCGACCCGGCGCCTCGGCGCTCGCCTGATCGTCGCGGGCGTCGACGGCGGCGCCGCCCCGTCGCTGCGCGGCGAAGGGGTCGAGCTCACGGGCTGGGTGGACGACGCGCGCCTCGACGCGCTGATGCGCGGCGCGTCGGTCCTCGCCCATCCGTCGCTCTACGAGGGCTTCGGCCTGGTGGTCGTCGAGGCGATGGCCCGCGGCGTGCCCGTCGCGTGCGCGGACGCCACCGCGCTGCCCGAGACCGCCGCCGGCGCCGCCGAGCTCTTCGACCCGCACGACCCGGCCGACGTCGCCGCGGCGATCGAGCGCGCGGCGGCCAGGCGCGAGGAGCTGGCCGCCCTCGGCCGGGCGCGGGCGGCCGAGCTGTCGTGGGAGCGGACCGCCGAGCTGACCCGCGCCGTGTACGAGGAGCTCGTCCGCTGATGCGCGTCGCGGCCGTCGTCCTCTCCGTCGACGAGGCGGACCGCCTCCGCACCTCGCTCCCGCCGCTCGCCGCCGCCGACGAGCTCGTCGTCGTCGACAACGCCTGCACCGACGAGACCGCCGCCGTCGCCGCCGAGCACGGCGCGCGCGTCGTGACGCTCGAGCAGCGGTCCTCTTACGCCGCGGCGATGAACGCGGGGCTCGCGGCCACCCGCGAGGCCGAGGCGGTGCTGCTCGTCAACGCCGACTGCGTCCTCGAGCCGGCTGCGCTCGGACACCTCGCCTCGACCCTCCGCGCGGACGCGGCCGTGGGGTCCGTCGCGCCCAAGCTCGTCCGCGACGCCGCGCCGGGGCGGATCGACGCCGCCGGCATGTACCTCGACCGCCGCCGCAAGAACAACGTCGCCGGCCACAACGAGCCGGCGAGCGCGTACGAGCGGCCCGGGGAGGTGTTCGGCCCCGACGGCGCGTGCGGCCTGTGGCGGCGCGCGACGCTCGACGACTGCGCGCCGGACGGCGAGGTCTTCGACGAGGACCTCGCGCTGTGGGCCTCGGACGCCGACCTCGCCTGGCGCGCGCGCCTGCTCGGCTGGGGCGCCCGCTACGAGCCCCGCGCCCGCGGCCGCCACGTGCGCTTCTTCAGCCCGAGCACCCGGGCGCGCGTCGAGGCGCACCACCGCCGCCTGCAGTTCCGCAACCGCCTGCTCATGGTGGCCAAGAACGACCGCCCGCGCGACGTGCTGCGCGACCTTCCGTCGATCGCGCTCTACGAGCTGCTCGCGCTGGCCTACGCGATCGCGGTCGAGCGCGAGCTGCTCGGCGGCTACGCCGACGCGGCCCGGGCGCTGCCGCAGGCGCTGCGTCGCCGGCGCGCGATCCAGCGGCGCCGCCGGGCCCGGCCGCCGTTCGGGCTCATGCCGCCGCGCTAGCTAGGACGGCTTGCGGATGACGGTCGCGCTGCCGCCGAAGACGCACTGGTCGTCGTTGCCGTGGTGCGGCTCGCCGGCGAAGACGTCCACGGCGACGTAGCCGTCGAACATGACCTCCCAGCCGCTCGAGTGCACGAGCAGGACCGAGTAGCCGTTGACGTCGGCGACGAAGT
>DASVRH010000019.1:0-13575 GCA_036388715.1 Solirubrobacteraceae bacterium
CGCGAGGTGGGCGTGGCTGACCTCCCGCTCGAGATCGAGCAGAACGGGACGTTCTCGGCCGGCGTCCAGGTCGCCGAGCGCTTCCGCCGCGACAGCGCGTTCCTCGTCGGCGACGCCGCCCACCGCGTGACCCCGCGCGGCGGCACCGGGATGAACACCGCGATCCACGACGGCCACGACCTGGGCTGGAAGCTCGCGTGGGTCCTGCGCGGGTGGGCCGGCGACGAGCTGCTCGACAGCTACGAGGCCGAGCGCCGCCCGGTGGCCGAGCACAACGCCGCCCGGTCGGCCGACCCCGACGGCAGCGCGCGCCCCGTCCTCGACGAGCTGCGCGTCGACCTCGGCGGCCGCCTCCCCCACGTCTGGGTCGAGCCCGGCGTCTCGACCCTCGACGTCCTCGGCCCGGGCCTGACCGTCTTCACCGGCCTGGGCCCGGCGCCGTCACCCACCGGCCCGGCTCCCTTCACCGTCCGCCGCCTCGACGAGCTCACCGCCCGCGCCCTGGGCATCCACCGCGGCGCCGCGCTCGTCGTCCGCCCCGATGGCACACCCACCGAAACGTCGCGGTTGAGCGCCGCGGCGTAAAGGGGCGAACCGAGGGCCGTCCTGGCTAGACGTCGCTATGCGGCGAGAAGTCAGGACGGCCGAAAGCATTTGTAACGAGATTGCGACACGCCAGCACGGCCTGGTCACGCGCGCCCAACTCCGACAAGCCGGACTCTCCTCCTCACTGATCCAGAGGCGACTCAGAACGGGGTCCCTGTTACAGGAGCACCGCGGCGTGTATCGGGTCGGTCACCGGGCGCCGAGCATCGAAGCGACCTACATGGCGGCCGTGCTCGCCTGCGGACCCGGTGCGCTCCTGTGCGGCCGCGCGGCCGCGCATCTGCTCGGGTTGCTGCGCTCCGCGCCACCGCGCCCTGAGGTCGTCGCACGGACCGAACGGCTCACCGAGGGAGTGAGGGTCACGCGCTCGCGCGGGTTGACGACGTCGGACGGTTTCTTGTTCCGCGGGATCCCGACCACATCGGTCCCCTGGACCCTCGTCGATCTCGCAGCCCACCTCTCCCTCGGTGACCTCGCCAGGGCGTGCCACGAGGCCGGCGTCCGCTACCGCACGACCCCGCCCGACGTCGCGTCCGTCCTGGAGCGGCGGCCCAACGCCACCGGCGCGAGGAACCTCCGCCGCGTCCTCCACGGAGAGGTCGCCGTCACCCTCAGCGCGCTCGAGTCCCGCTTCCTCCGCCTGCTCGCCGACAACGGCCTGCCGCTCCCCCTCACGAACCGGCGGGCCGGCTCGAAGCGCGTCGACTGCCGCTGGCCCGACCACCGTCTCACCGTCGAGCTCGACAGCTATCGCTACCACTCTTCGCGCCACGCGTGGGAGCAGGACCGGCTCCGCGACCGCGAGGCGCACGCCCGCGGCGACCGGATCCTGCGCTTCACCTACGGCGACGTCTACGAGCGTCCCGGCGCGGTCCTGCGCGAACTCGCAACATTCTTTTCCAGCCGTCCTGGATAGGCGTCGCTAGGCGGCGAAAAGGCAGGACGGCCTAGGCGAGGTGCGAGGGGATCGGCGCGCCCGAGCGGCGTTGCACGGAGACCGCGTACGCGCGGGGGCGGAAGAGGAGGATCGGGTCGTCGGTCGTCTCGATGCCGTCGACCACGCGCGTCGGGTCGAAGACGAGCACGTCGTCGGACGACTGCTCGCGCCCCTCCTCGACGCCGGTCAGCTCGAGCCGGGCGACGTCGACGCGCTCGCGCTCCTCGGGCCACTCCTCCGTGGGATCGACGACCGCGTCGCCGTCCTCGCCGATCGCCACCGACAACGTGAAGGCGGCACCGGCGCGGCCGGCGATCTCCTCCTGGAGGTAGTCGCGGCCGCGGGCCTTCGCGGCGTCGTCCTCGAGGTCCTCCGTCCCGCCGTCGGGCTCGAGGCGCCAGCGCACGTGGCGCGTCTCGCCGTCGGCGTTCGTCCAGCGGAAGGTGTGAATGCCGTTGAACCGGCACGTCGCGTAGCTCGCCGGCGGCGGCGCGCCGAGCGCCGCCTGGATGGCGGGCAGCGCCTCCGGATGGGCCTCGAGGAACGCGCCGACCGCGGCCATGTCCGGCTGGCCGGTCTCGGGATCGGGCCGGCGCGCCTGCGTGAACGCGTGGAAGTCCTCGACGGTCCGCACGAAGAACCGCGGGAGGGTCAGGCCGACCATGTCCGTCCGCACGTCGTCGTCGACGTAGACCTTGATCGCGATCCCGCGCGCCTCGCGCGCGTAGTCGGGGACGCCCGGGTCGCCGCCGCCGTTCGAGACCCGGATCGTCGCGCGCCGCGGCGTTCCGTCGAAGTGCGCCGCCCGCGTCAGCGCCGCCGCGCCCGGCAGCCCGGTGAACGTCGCCGCCATGAGCGTGCCCTTCGCGTGCGCGGCCCGCGCGCCGTCGTGCGCGCCCGAGACCGCGTTGATCGCGTCGACGACCTCGGTCGGCGTCGGGCTCACGGCCGCAGCCTGACCGGCAGCGTCCTCAGCTGGTTGACGAACGGAGAGATCACGTACTCCGGCCTGCCCTCGATCCGCATGTCGGGGAAGCGCTTCAGCGTCTCCTCGAACAGCACCTGCAGCTCGAGCCGCGCGAGCGCGGTTCCGAGGCAGTAGTGGCGACCGCCGGCGCCGAACGCCTGGTGGTCGCCGCCGCGCTCGACGTCGAAGCGGTCGGGGTCCTCGATCTTCGTCTCGTCGCGGTTCGACGAGACGTACCACATGACCACCTTGTCGCCCTCGCGGATCGGCGCGCCGTTCAGCTCGACGTCGCGGGTCGCGGTACGGCGGAAGTGGGCGAACGCCGGGAACATCCGCAGGGACTCCTCCACCGCGCCCGGGATCAGCGACGGGTCGGCGAGCAGCTTGTCGCGCTGGTCGGGGTTCTCCATCAGCGCGCGCATCCCGGAGCAGTACGTCGCCTTCGTCGAGTCGTTGCCGGCGGCCATCAGCAGCACGAAGCCCATGACGATCTCGTGCTCCTCGAGCCGCGAGCCGTCGACCTCGGCGTGCACGAGCACCGACGTCAGATCGTCGGTCGGCCGCTCGCGGCGCTCGGCGATCAGCGCGCTGCAGCGCTTGAACATCTCGGGGACGTCGCGCTCCATGACGAGCTTCGTGCCCTCCGGGTCCTCGCCGGCCTGCATCATCGAGTTCATCAGCCGGCCCCAGATCTCGTCGTCGGCCGGCGGGATCCCCATGAAGCTGCCGATGACGCGGGCGACGACGGGCTGCGCGACGTCGTCGACGAGGTCGCACGTGTCGCGGCCCTCGAGCCGGTCGAGGACGTCGAGCACGATCGAACGGATCTCGTCCTCGTGCTCGGCGATGCGCTTCGGCGTGAAGCCGCGCTGGAAGAGCGCCTTCAGCCGGTCGTGCTTCGGCGGGTCCATCCCGATGAACATCGCCTGCTGCATCTCGAGCGCGAGGATCGAGTGGGTCAGCGAGGTGATGCCCGTCGCCGACGAGTACGTCTGCCAGTCGCGGCTGACCTCGTGGATGTCGTCCCACGTGGTGACGGACCAGAAGCCGTCCTCGTCGGGGAACTCCGTGATCTTCGAGCTCCAGTGCACGGGGCACTTCCCGCGCAGCTCGCGGAACAGCTCCAGCGGAGGGCCGTCCTGCCAGTGCTCGCGCTCGTTGACGAGCGTCCCGTCGAGGGTGTGGTCGGGCGTCGTGGCCATGCGCCGGACCCTAACCCCCAACCCTGGGGGTTGCCAGCAAAAAGACAGGGGTGCGACCCCTTTGAGGGCGCGCCCGCGCGCGGCCAGAGTGCTCGCCATGCCGCGCACCCGCCTTCTCACCATCGCCACCGCCCTCGTCACGCTCGCCCTCGCCGCCCCGGCGACGGCCACCGACACGCCGCCGGTCAACGACGACTTCGCCGACGCGGCCTTCGTCGACGGCCTCTCGCAGCCCGCCCCCGTGTACTACACGACGCAGTACTCGACGAAGGAGACCGGCGAGCTGGCCGCCCTCAGCCCGTACGACCACACCGTCTGGTTCAAGTGGACGCCGAACCTCAGCGGCGCCGTCCGCGCGCACGCGTGTGACCCGGGCAGCAACCGCATCAACATCTACCGGCTCCAGGACGGCCAGCCGCAGGCGCTGTCGAACCTCACGTTCCCGCAGCTCAGCGACCCGTACCCGATGCCCGAGTACAGCGGCGACTGCGAGCAGCGCTGGCGCGCGGTCGGCGGGACGACCTACTGGATCCAGGCGGTCGGCGACGGCGCGGGCGTCATGAGCGAGCTGCACATCGTGCAGGACACCCAGAAGCCGGGAGCCCCCACGATCGATCCGGCGTGGCCCGCGACGACCGGCCAGAGCGTGGTTGCGAAGTGGACGAACCCCAGCCCATCGACGAGCCTCTGCTCGGTCGACGAGAAGCCGTGGTTCGTCTGCGCCAGCCCCCAGCAGCTCCCGTCGCTGACCGAGGGCGATCACAAGTTCGCGGTCATGGCGATGGACGCCGCCGGCAACCTGAGCCCCTGGGTCGAGCAGCTCTGGGACGTGGTCGCCGACGCGCCGGCGACCGAGGGCACCTCGCCCACGGGCGACCCCACCGCACCCGCCGGCGAGGCGACGACGACGACGACCACCACCACCACCACCACCACCACGCCCCCGCCGTTCACCGGCGTCAACCCGCCGCCGGCCCCGTGCGCCACCACCCTGTCCGCCCCGCGCAGGGTCAAGGTCGCGAAGCTGCGCGCCGGCGTGCGCGTCAAGGTGACGACGAGCTGCGCGACGAAGCTCGTCCTCCGGCAGCGCGGCCGCCGGCTCGCCGCCCGCGCGGTCGCGACCGGCGGCACCATCGTGGTCAAGGCCAAGCGGGCCCGCCGCGGGCGGGTCACCGTCCAGGCGGGAGCGGCGAGGCGCACGATCCGCGTCGTCTGAGACGAATCGGGTCGCGGGCGCGGTACCGTTCGCCGCCTCCGCCGTCCCTGTTGAAAAGGAACACATGACCCGAGACGCCCTGGCCCCGTACGCGCGGCCCCACGTCGGCCGCAGCCTGCTGGACCTCATGACGTCGCTCGTCCCGTACATCGCGCTCAGCGTCGGCGCGTTCTTCCTGCTCGACGTCTCGGCCTGGCTGGTGCTCGCGCTCGCGCCGCTGACCGCCGGCTTCCTGCTGCGGACCTACATCATGTTCCACGACTGCGCGCACGGCTCGTTCCTGCCGTCCAAGCGCGCGAACGTCTGGCTCGGGCGGCTGCTCGGCTTCGTCGTGTGGACGCCGTACGCCAAGTGGAAGCACGACCACGCCGTGCACCACGCGACCTCCGGCGACCTCGACCGCCGCGGCACGGGCGACGTCACGACGTGGACGGTCGCCGAGTACCGCTCGAAGACGTGGAAGGGCCGGCTGGGCTACCGCCTCTTCCGCAACCCGCTGATCATGTTCGGGCTCGGCCCGATCTGGGGCCTGATGATCCAGCCGCGGCGCACGGGCAAGAGCGACCGCCCGCGCCTGCGCAACAGCGTCCACCTGACGAACGCGGCGCTGCTCGTCTGGGTCGGCGGCCTGATCTGGCTCCTCGGCTTCGGCGCGTGGCTGCTCGTCATGTTCCCGCCGATGTTCCTGGCCGCGGCGGCGGGCGTCTGGCTCTTCTACGTCCAGCACCAGTTCGAGGACGCCTATTGGGAGAGCGCCGAGCGGTGGTCCTACGACGACGCCGCCCTGCGCGGCAGCTCGTACCTCAAGCTGCCCAAGGTGCTCCAGTGGTTCAGCGGCAACATCGGCCTGCACCACGTCCACCACCTCAGCGCGCGCGTGCCGAACTACAACCTCCAGGGCGCGCACGACGCCAACCCCGTCTTCCACAGCGTCCCGACGCTGACGCTGTGGGACGGCCTGAAGGCCGCGCGCCTGAAGGTGTTCGACGAGGAGAGCCGGCGGCTCCTCACCTGGGCCGAGGTCGCGTAGTCAGGACAGCAGGTAGCCGGCGGTGAAGCCGAGGACGGTGGCGATCGCGACCGTCCGGCTGACCTCGCTGAACGCGTGCGGGACGACGGCGATCGACACGACCGCCAGCACAGCCCCCGCCGCGACGGCCTGCGCCGTCCCCACCACCTCGCCGGGCGCGTCGGCGAGGACCGTGCCGCCCGCGAGGGTCGCCAGCGCGAGCGCCGCGCCGATCGCCGCCAGGAGGCCGACCGCGAAGCCCCGGCTCCGGCCGCCCGCGACCATCGGCTGCGCGGCGCCGTAGGCCTCGACGACGTTGCCGACGAGGACGCCGGCGAGCAGCGCCAGGCCGACCTCGCCCTCGGCGATCGTGAGCCCGAGCGCCAGCGACTCCGGGACGCCGTCGACGAACAGCCCCGCGGCGATCGACTCGCCCCGCGACGCCTCCATCGAGACCTTCTCGCCCGCCGCGGACCGGTGCATGGCGTCCCGCGTGGTCTTCGTCTCCTCGCGCCGGTTCAGCCACGCGTCGATGGCGACGTAGACGAGGGTGCCGCCGATCATCCCCGCCGCGGTGAGGCCGAGGCCGGCCTCGGCGTCGGCCTCGGGCACGAGCTCCAGCGCGACCGCCGCGAGCAGGACGCCTCCGCCGAACGCCGTGACCTCGGCGGCCAGGCGGACGTGCTTGCCGCTGAACACCGCGACGAGCGCGCCGAGGACGAGGCTGAAGCCCACCGCCGCGCCCCACGCGGAGGCCTCGCCCAGCTCCGCCATCCCGCCTACGCCGCCACGAGCCGGTCGCTCGCCGGCGCCTCGACGCGGTCGACGGCGAAGACCCGCCACTCGTCGGCGACGCCCTTGAGCGCGTGCGCTCCGCGATCGTCGAACGCGATGCCGGAGCCGACGACGAGGTCGCGCACCGTGCTCGAGACGAGCACCTCGCCGGGGCCGGCGAGCGCGCTGATCCGCGCGCCGATGTTCACGGCCATCCCGGCGATGTCGTCGCCGACGAGCTCGCACTCGCCGGTGTGCAGCCCCGCGCGGATCGCGAGGTCGAGGCCGCCGACCTGCTCGGCGATCGCCCGGGCGCAGCGGATCCCGCGCGCCGGGCCGTCGAACGTCGCCAGGAACCCGTCGCCCAGCGTCTTGACCTCGACGCCGCGGTGCCGCGCGAGCTCGGCGCGCACGATGTCGTCGTGGCGCCCGACGAGCGCGCGCCAGCGGGCGTCCCCGACCGCGGCGGCGCGCTCGGTGGAGCCCACGATGTCGGTGAACATCACCGTGGTGAGGATCCGCTCGGACGGCGGCGCGTGCCGCGCGCCGGTCAGGAACTCCTCGACCTCCTCCGCGTAGCCGTCGGCGTCGCCGTAGAACGGGATGTGGTCGGCGCCCGGCAGCACGACGAGGCGTGCGCCGGGGATGTGGTCGGCGAAGTACCGCGCGCAGTCGACGGGGATGATCTCCTCCGAGCGGTGCAGCACCAGCGTCGGCACCTGGATGGTCGGCAGCAGGTCGCGCACGTCGGTCCGCATCCCGGCCTCCATCAGCATCCTGACCATGCGCGGGCTGGCCGCGGAGCGCTCGAAGACCGCCCTCGCCCGGCGGGCCCGCTCGCCCTGCGCGCTGGGGGCCATGACCGCGAGGGTGCTGCCGTCGCCCCAGTGGTCGAGCAGCGCGAGGAACTTCGTCATGCGCTCGACGAAGAGCGCGCCGCCCGGGTTGTCGTCGGGGTCGAGCGTGCCGGTCGGGAACGTGCCGCAGAGGACGAGCCCCTGGGTCCGCTCCGGGTACGTGGCCGCGAACAGGACGGCCATCGGCCCGCCCTCCGACAGCCCGAAGATGGCCGCGCGCTCGGAGCCCGCGGCGTCCATCACCGCGCGCACGTCCTCCATGCGGTCCTCGAGCGGCGCCGGCCCGGCGACGGGGTCCGAGAGGCCGGTCCCGCGCTTGTCGAAGAGGATCAGGCGCGAGAAGGAGGCGAGCTTGTCGAGGAAGCGCGCGATGCGCGGGTCGGCCCACTGGAGGTCGAGGTGCGAGACGAAGCCCGGGACGAACACGAGGTCGAACGGACCGTCCCCCACGACCTGGTAGGCGATGCTGACGTCACCGTTCTGCGCGTAGTGGGTCTCGGGCGCCATGGCGCGTAGGATGACCGTTATGGCGACGTCGGTCACGCAGGATCAGGACTTCGAGAAGCTCGAGCGCTACCGGCGCGAGCTCACAGCGCACTGCTACCGGATGCTCGGATCGCCCTTCGAGGCCGAGGACGCGGTGCAGGACACGCTCGTCCGCGCCTGGCGCAACCTCGAGAAGTTCGAGGGCCGCTCGCAGCTGCGCAGCTGGCTGTACCGGATCGCGACGAACGTCTGCCTCGACATGCTCAAGGGCCGCGAGCGCCGCGCCCGGCCGATGGACATGGGCCCCGCGCGGCCGCCGGACGGCGCGCTCGACACGCTGCCCGAGTACGCGTGGGTCGAGCCGATCCCCGACCAGCTCGTCGCGCCCCCCGAGGACCCGGCCGAGGTCGCCGAGTCGCGCGAGACCATCCGCCTGGCCTTCGTCGCCGCGCTCCAGCACCTGCCGCCGCGCCAGCGCGCGGTGCTGCTGCTCTGCGAGGTGCTCAAGTGGAAGGCGAGCGAGGTCGCCGAGCTGCTCGAGACGAGCACCGCGTCGGTCAACAGCGCGCTCCAGCGCGCGCGGGCGACGCTCGACGAGCACGGCGTCGGCGTGGAGGACGAGAGCGCGTCGCCCGCGCTCGACGACGAGAGCCGCGAGCTGCTCGACCGCTACGTCGCGGCGTTCTCGTCCTACGACATGGAGACGCTGACCTCGCTCATCCACGAGGACGCGACCCAGTCGATGCCGCCGTACGAGCTCTGGCTCGACAACCGCACGGACATCCTCGAGTTCTGGCAGGGCCCCGGGCACGGCTGTCGCAACTCGAAGGTCATCCCGGTCGTCGACGCCAACGGCCGCCCCGCGTTCGGCCAGTACAAGCCGAACCCCGAAGGCGAGGGCTACGTGCCGTGGGCGCTGCAGGTCGTCGAGATCGAGGACGGCAAGATCCGGGAGCTGACGTTCTTCCTCGACACCGAGCGCGTCTTCCCCCTGTTCGGCCTGCCGCTCGAGTACGACGGCCGCTAGCCGTCGGGCAGCACGTCGCGCAGCCCCATGAACGCGACCAGCTCGCGCAGGGCCGGCGAGCAGCCCCGCAGCCTGATCTGACACGCGTGCCGGCGCGCGGCGAGCTGGAGACGGGCCAGCGCGTCGACCGTCACCGCGTCGGACTCGACCCCCTGGACGTCGCAGAAGGCGACCGCCGCGCCGTCGTTGGCGGTCAGCAGAGCGCAGACGCGATCGCACAGGCCCGGAAGGTCCTCACGCAGGATCGGGCCCCAGATCGCGAACACGAAGGTCCGTGGCGGGGACGTGCTCATCAGGGATGAGACTCTCCCGCCGACTGGAATTCATCGGTAGCGTCGCGCCATGAAGCTTCTCGATCGGCTCAGCTACGCGAACGTCGTCGCCACGCTCGCCCTCTTCCTCTCGCTCGGCGGCGTCGGCTTCGCCGCCGCCAGCGTCTCGCGCAACAGCGTCGGGACGGCGCAGCTCAAGCGCAACGCGGTGCGCGCCGCGGACGTCAAGACCGGCGCGATCCGCTCGCGGCACGTCCGCAACGGCTCGCTGCGCGCGGTCGACTTCGCGCGCGGGGCGCTGCCCGCCGGTACGCAGGGGTCCGCCGGGCCGGCCGGCCCCGCGGGCGCGCCCGGCGCCGCCGGGCCGGTGGGCCCCACCGGCCCGGAGGGCCCGGCCGGCAGCGCCCGCGGCTTCGCGTACGTCAACGCGAACAACTGCGACGGCGACGGGGACAACTGCGAGCTCATCGCGGCGAAGGGCATCGACAACGCGCGCCGGATCGACACCGGCGAGTACTGCGTGCGGCTCCCGGGCTCGGACCCGTACGACGAGTCGTTCGACGCGCGCGAGGTCGCGATGGTCGGCGTCGAGTTCACGCACACGGACGCGCCGGAGGGAAACACGTCGGCACTGCCGCTGAGCGACTCCGGCGACCAGTGCGAGGCCGAGGAGTTCTACGTCATCACGCAGCGGTTCGCCGATGCCGGCAACGACACGCTGGTCGACAACGTCAGCTTCTGGATCGCGATTCCGTGAGGGCGCTCTCGAGCAGGTCGTCGTAGAGCGACGCGGTCGCCTGGGCGACGTCGGCCCAGTCGAAGCGCAGGACGTGCTCGCGACCCTCGGCGATCAGCCGGTCGCGGAGGGTCGCGTCGGTGAGCACCCGCTCGATCGTGCGCGCCAGCGCGGCGGCGTCGGCGCTGCGGAAGCGCAGCCCGACGTCGCGCGGGACGACCTCGCGCAGGCCGCCCGTGTCCGCCGCGACGCACGGGCAGCCCGAGGCCATCGCCTCGAGCGCCACGAGGCCGAACGGCTCGTAGAGCGACGGGATCACGCAGAGGTCGGCGATCCGGTACAGGCCGTGGAGGGCGTCGTCGCCCAGCCACCCGGCGAAGCTGCCGTGCCGGTCGAGGCCCAGCCGCGTGGCCTGCGCCTTCAGCTCCTCCTCGTGGGTCCCGGTGCCGGCGACGAGGAAGCGGACCTTGCCCACGCGCTCGATGACCTGCGGCAGCGCGTCGAGCGCGACCTGGAAGCCCTTCTCGTAGACGAGCCGCCCCGCGAGCAGCACGAGCTTCTCGTCGTCGCCCGTGTAGCGGCGGCGCAGCTCGGCCAGGTTGCCGGGGACGTGGAGGTCCGCCGGGTCGATCCCGTTGGGGATCACGGTGACCGCCGTCTGCGGCAGCTCGAACACGTCGGCGATGTGGCCCTGCATGTAGTTCGAGCAGGCGATCACGCGGTCGGCGCGGTGGACCATGCGCTTCTCGGCGGCGTGGATGTGCGACTGCGGGTGCTTGTCGACCCAGCCCTGGTGGCGGCCGTGCTCGGTCGCGTGGACCGTCACGACCCACGGCACGTCCATGCGCGCCGCCAGGCGCTGCGCGGCGGTGGCGACGAGCCAGTCGTGCGAGTGCAGCAGGTCGAACTCGAACCGCTCTAGCAGCTCGGAGCCGGCGGCGAGCATGTCGGCGTTCATCTGCGCGATCCAGGCGAGGAACGCGTCGAGGTCGTCGCGCGGGAACGCGGGCTCGCGGACGCGGTGCACCGTGACGCCGTGGCGCTCCTCCTCGGCCGGCGCGTGGTCGCCGCCGCGCGTCAGGGCGTGCACGTCGTGCCCGGCCGCGGCCAGCTGCTCGGTCAGCTTGCGCACGTGACGGGCGAGGCCGCCTTCGACGATCGGCGGGAACTCCCACGAGAGGATCAGGACGCGCACGGAGCGGGGCAGGCTACCGGGCGACGCGCGCCCGGGGCCGAACGGCGGTGTGCACTGCAACACACCCTGGTCGCGGCGACCGGACGACGAGGATCCCGCCGGAGCGGGATCCTCGCCTTCTCCGTCCTGCGACGGACCGTCTAGAAGACGGTCGCCGCGTGGCCGTCCTGGCCCGCGAAGGCCGCGCCGGCCGGGCTCGACCCGCCCGCGCCCGCGGCGCCGATGGAGAACGTCGTGTCCCCCGCCGAGAACGACGACGCGCCGGCGCGGAACACGCCGATGCTGGGGCCGCCGGAGCCGCCGCCGCCCGCCCCGCCGTTGCCGCCCGCGCCGCCGCGGCCGCCGTTGCCGCCGGCGCCGAGGTCCTGCAGGTGGCGGGTGCCGCCGAGGCCGCCGTTGCCGCCCGCGCCGCCGAGTCCGCCGGCCCCGGCGCTGCCGCCGGTGCCGCCGTTGCCGGTGCGGATCGCGCTGCCGTCGACGGCGACGAGCGTCGAGTTGTGCAGGTAGACGCCGAACGAGCCGCCCCCGCCGGGACCGCCGGCGCCGCCGCTGCCCGGCCGGCCGCCGGCCCCGCCGCCGCCACCGCCGTTGCCGGTGCCGTCGTCGCAGAAGAAGCCTTCGTCGGCCGCGCCGCCGCCGCCGCCTCCGCCGCCGCTGCCGTTCGTGCCGGCGCCGCCCGGGGTGCCGTTGCCCCCGGCGTACGCGGTGCCCTGTGCGCCGAGGTTGGTGGTCCCGCGGGTGCCGGTGGCGCCGATCGAGCCGTTGCCGCCGTTCCCCCCGTTCCCGCCGTCGTCGCCGTTGCAGTCGCCGCCCTGGCCGCCGAAGCCTCCGCCGCCGCCGGCCGGCCCGAGGCCGTTGGCGCCCGGCAGGCCGTGCCCGTCGCCGTCGTCGTCACCGCCGCGGCCGCCGGCGCCGCCCGCGAACCCGGGGCCGGAGCCGCCGAGGCCGGGGTTGCCGAACGCCGCCCCGTCGCCGGAGTCCTCGTCGCCGGACTGGCCGTTCGTGCCGTTCAGGCCGTTGGCCCCATTGGGCCCGTTCCCGCCCTGGCCGAAGTTGCCGCCGGGGCCGGCGACGATCGTCGCCCGCTCGAGCCGCAGCTGCGAGCCGGCCAGCGCACGGACGCCGTACGACGTGATGCCGGAGCCGATGATGTCCCGCCGGCCCTGGAGCGTCGCGAGCTGGACGGTGACGCGCAGGTCGCTCTCCAGCAGCAGCGCCTGCGGGTCGCCGCGGAGCTCCGTCGCCGTCGCGGTGCCGCGGCCGCCGAAGCCGGCCGCGTAGCCGCCGTAGATGCCGACGCCGCTCGCGGCGCGGACGCCGCTGCCCTCGCTGAAGAGGCCCGTCGTGACGAGCACGTGCGGGCGGCCGGTGCTCTCGGCGAGCCGCACGCCGGCCTCCACGGTGCGCTTGGGCAGCGCGCGCGTGCCGGGGTTCAGGTCGCTGCCGCCGGTCGACACGAACACGGACGTCGCGGCGTCGCCGTCGACGCCGTCGCAGTTCGTGTCGGCGAAGCCCAGCTCGGGCCGGTCGCCCGCGCCCGGGTTCACCGCCGCGTCGAGCGGCCCGCAGTCCTCGGCGTCGGTCGTCCCGTCGCCGTCGTCGTCGGTGTCGCACGCGTCCCCGCGCCCGTCGCCGTCGGTGTCGGTCTGGGCCGGGTTGGCGTCGACCGCGCAGTTGTCGCCGTCGTCGCGGGCGCCGTCGTCGTCGGTGTCGGCCTTCGCCGGGTCGGTCCCGTCGCGGACCTCGTCGCCGTCGCCGAGCGTGTCGCCGTCGGTGTCGGCGTCGTTGGGGTCGGTGCCGCGATCGGCCTCGTCGCCGTCGGTGAGGCCGTCGTCGTCGGAGTCGGCGTCGAGCGGATCGGTGCCGCCGTCCACCTCGATGCCGTCGGCGAGCCCGTCGTCGTCGGAGTCGGCGTCGGTGCCGCTCGTCCCACGCTGCTTCTCGTCGCCGTCGTCGAGGCCGTCGTCGTCGGTGTCGCGGTCAGCCGGATCGGTCCCGTCGGCGGTCTCGTCGTCGTTGGAGACGCCGTCGCCGTCGCGGTCGGGATCGCATGCGTCGCCCTTGCCGTCCTCGTCGAGGTCGGCCTGGCCCGGGTTCGCGACCACCGCGCAGTTGTCGGCGTCGTCGCGGGCGCCGTCGTCGTCGGTGTCCGCCTTGGCCGGGTCCGTGCCGCCGTCGACCTCGGCGCCGTCCTTCAGGGTGTCGCCGTCCGTGTCGTCGTCGAGCGGATCGGTCCCGCGGCCGGCCTCGTCGCCGTCGCTCAGCCGGTCGTCGTCGGAGTCCGCGTCCTT
>DASVRH010000020.1:0-6098 GCA_036388715.1 Solirubrobacteraceae bacterium
ACGCTCGCCCGGCGCGCCGGGGGCGTCGGGACGCGCGAGGCGATCGCGCAGGAGCGCGGCCAGGGCGCCGGGCCGCCGCAGGTCGGCCAGGCGCCCGTGGCGGCCCAGCACGAACCGCGTCGTCGCGAAGTCGTGCGCCAGGCACGGCAGGCCGGCGGCGTGGGCCTCGATCAGGGCGCGCGGCAGCACCTCGCCGAGCGACGCGAGGACGAAGGTGTCGCAGGCCCGCAGCAGCGGCGCGACGTCGGCATGCGGGACGGTGCGGATCGCGTGGCCGCGCTCGCCGAGGCGCTCGCGCGCGAGCGCGCGGATGCTGGGCGTCTCGGCCTCGGGCTCACCGACCAGCAGGAGGAACGGGCGGGCCTCGCCGAGGCTCGCCACCTCCTCGACCAGGTGATCCAGTCGCTTCTCGCGCCGGTTGAGCGCGGCCACGCTGACGACGACGTGCCGGTCGGGCGGAAGCTCGAAACGGGTGCGCAGGGCCACACGCTCCTCGGCCGTCGGCGCGACGTGTTCGCGGGCGATCGAGAACCCGAGCGGGAGCAGGACGTGGCGTCGCGGGTCGGCGCCCCGGGCGAGGCCGGCCTCGAGCGCCGCGGGGGTCAGCTCCTGGACGAGGTCGAGATGGCCGAAGCCCGCCGTCGCCGTGGTGCCATTGCAGAGGACGAGCGCGAAGCGGCGCCGCATCGGCCCGCGCAGTCGCGCGAGCATGCGCGCGGTGTCCCACTCGCTGAGGTAGACGACGTCGGGGTCGCGGCGCAGCAGCTCGCGCTGCAGGCTCACGCCGAACGCGGCGTGCTCGAAGCGGAACGGGCGCGCACCGGCGACGCGGCCGAGTGCACGCGCCACGGCGCGGTCGCGGCGCAGGCCCGGGAGCGCGCGCTCGCGGTCGCGGTCGGGGCCGCTCCCCTTGACCAGCTCGAGCTCGATGGCGCCCTCGTCGCGCAGCGCCGCGAAGCAGTCGCGCGCGAAGGACTCGAAGCCGCGCCGTGCGTGGTCGAGCCCTGCGCACGCCAGCAGGACACGGGGTCGTGGCGCGGTCGGCATGGGCGGCGGCCGCGCAGCCTACCGGCCCGTACCATCCCGCCATGGCGGACGCGGCGACCGACGTGCGGCCGTTCGCGGGGGCGGACGTCGGTCTGCGAAGCCGGACGGCCCACGGCACGATCGTCAACGGTGCGTTCCTCGTCGGCGTCAACCTGCTGGGCATCGTCCGCGGCCTCGCGGCGGCGAGCATCCTCACCACGACGGAGTACGGGGAGTGGGGCCTGCTCATGGCCGCGTTCACGACGCTCGTCGCGCTCGGGTCGGTCGGCATCGACGACAAGTACGTCCAGCAGGACGACCCCGACCAGCGTCGCGCGTTCGAGATCGCGTTCACGCTCCAGATGGCGCTCGGCCTCGTCTTCCTGGGCGTGCTGCTCGCCGGCATGCCGCTCTTCGCGGTGCTGTACGGCCGCGAGGAGATCGTCGCGCCGGGCATCGCGATCGCCCTCGGCCTGCCCGCGCTCGCCCTCCAGATGCCGCTGTGGGCCCACTACCGCCGCATGGACTTCTCGCGCCAGCGGCGGCTCCAGGCGATCGAGCCGGTCGTCGCCCTGGTGCTGACGGTCGTGCTCGCCCTCGCCGGACTGGGGGTGTGGGCGCTGGTCCTCGGCGCGCTGGCCGGGTCGTACTGCACCGCCGTCGCGGCCGTCCTCTCCTCCCCCTACCGGCTGCGCCTGCGGTGGGACCGCGGCGCGGTGCGCGAGTACACCGACTTCTCGTGGCCGCTGTTCCTCGGCGCGCTGACGACGGTCGTCATGGTCCAGGTGCCGACGACGATCACCGCCCACGAGCTCGGCGTCGGCGCCGTCGCGGCGATCGCCCTCGCGGCGACGCTGGCGGCGTTCGCCCGGCGCGTCGACGACATCGTGACCGCGACGCTCTACCCCGCGATCTGCGCGATCTCGGACCGGGCCGACGTCCTCTTCGAGACGTTCTGGAAGTCCAACCGCCTCGCGCTCTTGTGGGCGGCGCCGGCGGGGACGGGGCTCGCGCTGTTCGCGGCCGACCTCGTCCCGTCCGTCCTCGGGGAGCAGTGGCGGTTCGCGGTGGGGCTGATCGCGGCCGTCGCGCTCGCCGTCGTCGTCGACCAGGTGGGGTTCAACTGGACCGCCTTCTTCCGCGCCGCCGGGCGCACGCGCCCGATCGGCGCCGCGGGCCTGGTCACGCTCGCGCTCGTGCTCGCCATCGCCGTGCCGCTCCTGGTCGCGGAGGGGCTGACGGCGTTCGGGGCGGGGCTGGGCGTCGCGACGCTGCTCTCGGTCGCCGTGCGGCTGTGGCTCCTGCGCCGGCTGTTCGGCGAGCGCCCGCTCCTGCGGGCGGTCGCGCCCGGCCTCGTCCCGACGCTGCCGGCCGCCGCCGCGGTCCTCGCGTCGCGCGCGGCGGGCGCCGAGATCCCGGCCGGGGTCGAGGCCGCCGCCTACGTCGCGCTCGCCGCGGCGTTCACGTACGCGTGCGAGCGGCGGCTCCTGCGCGAGGCGCTCGGCTATCTCGTCGCCCGGCCAGCTCGGCGAGATGGCGCTCCACCTCCGCGCTGAAGCGCGCCGCGGTGAACCGTGGAGCGGTGGCGAGCCCGCCCGCGCGCAGGCGCGCGCGGAGACCCGGATCGGCGGCCAGGCGACGGACGGCGGCCGCTAGCGCCTCGGGGTCGCGCGGCGGCACGAGGAGGCTGTTCTCCTCGTCGCGCAGGTACTCGGCCGAGCCGCCGCGACCGGTGGCGACGACGGGCCGCCCCCGCCCCATCGCCTCGAGCGCCACGAGGCCCCACGGCTCCTCCCAGCGGACGGGGAAGAGGACCGCGTCGTGCTCGCCGTACAGCGCGGCGACCTGCTCCGGCGTGCGCCGGCCGAGAAAGCCGACCCGCTCCGCGAACCCGCGATCGCGGGCGTACGCGCGCAGCCCGTCCTCCTCGCGCGGGTCCCACGCCCCCGCGAGGGTGAGGGTCGCGTCCTGCGGCAGGTGCGCCAGGCACGCGATCGCGTCGTGGACGCCCTTGTCGGGATGCGGCCGCCCGACGTGCAGCAGCCGCCACGCCCACTCGCGCGCGGGCGCGGCGTCGAGGAAAAGCGCGTCGATGCCGGAGTGCGCGACCGCGGTGTCGGCGATCCCGAGGGCGAGCCGCTCCACGCCCCGCCGCACGGCGTCGCTCACGAAGACGTAGCGCCCGGCGCGCGCGTAGTCGACGCGTGCGGGGACGCCGGTCGCGCGCTCGGCGAGGGGCGCGGCGAGGCGACGCACCGGACGGGCGAAGATCCGCGTCCACTGGTCGGTGTGGCGGCCGTAGTCGGGCCAGGGGTCGTGCACGAACAGCGCGGCGGGCACTCCCGCGCGGCGGACGCGCTCGATCAGCGAGTGCGACATGCCGCCCATCGCCCAGAAGGCGACGACGTCCGGGGGCCCGTCGTCGAGGTGCCGGCGCAGCGCGCGATGGTTGCGACGCTCGAGCCGGAGGCGCTCGCGGACCGGAAGACGGACGAAGTCGTGGTCGCGCCAGTACCAGTCGAGCGCGCGTTCGACCCCGGGCTCGTCGCCGTCCTCCACGCCGGCGTGCCGGTGGCCGGTGCAGAGCACGCGGACGTCGTGCCCGCGGGCGCGCAGATGGCCCACCGCGGAGTGCCAGACCTGCTCGTAGCCCCCGAAGTGGTGCGGCGGGTAGAGGTTCCCCACCGTCAGCACGCGCACCGCGGCGAGTATAAGAGCGGGCATGAGCGCCGCCGTGGCCGTCGCCGTCGTCTCCTGGAACACGCGCGAGCTGCTCGATCGCTGCCTCGTCGCGCTGCGCCCGGCGGCCGAGGCGGGCCTCGCGGAGGTGTGGGTGGTCGACAACCTCTCGACGGACGGGTCGCCCGGGCTGGTCCGCGAGCGCCATCCCTGGGCCCGCCTCGTCGAGCCGGGCGAGAACCTCGGCTACGGCCGGGCGGTGAACCTCGTCGCCGGGCGCACGCGGGCGCCGTGGCTGGCCGCGTCGAACGCCGACGTCGCGCTGCGGCCCGGTGCGCTCGAGCGGCTGCTCGCGGCCGGCGAGGCCGACCCGGGGGCCGGCGTGGTCGCGCCGCGGCTCGTGCTACCCGATGGCACGACGCAGCACTCCGTCTGGGCGTTCCCCACCGTGCCGGTCACGGCGGCCGAGAACGCGGGCGCGCGCGTGCTCGGCCGGGCGCTCGCCGAGCGCCTCGACCTGCGCGGCGCGTGGGACCCGGACCGCGGCGGGCGCGTGCCGTGGGCGATCGGCGCGTTCCTGCTCGTGCGCCGCGAGGCGTGGGACGCCGTCGGCGGGTTCGACCCCGAGCTGTGGATGTCGGCCGAGGACCTCGACCTCGGCTGGCGGCTGCGGGAGCGGGGCTGGGCCACGCGCTACGAGCCGGAGGCGGTCGCCGACCACGAGGAGTCGGCGGCGACCGGCGCGGTGTGGGGCGACGACCTGCCGCTGCACTGGCAGCGCTGCGCGTACGCATGGATGCTGCGCCGGCGCGGGCGGGCGCGGACGGCGACCGTGGGCCTGCTGAACATGGCGGGCGCGGGCGGGCGCCTGGCCGTCTACGGCGCGCTGACGCCGCTGCGACCCCACCTCCGCGGCCGGCTGCGCCCGCTCGCGCGGTGGACGCTGGTGCACGCGTACGGGCTGGCGCCGCGCCGCGTCCTCGCGAGGTACCGCTAGAGCATGAGGGTGCGGTGGCGCGCGCTGGCGGCGACCATCGTCGCGACCTCCGCCGCGTCGACGACCACGAGCCGTGCCGGCGCCCCGCGCCGCAGCAGGCTGACGAGGTAGGGGGCGACGAGCAGCGGGCGGCGCGCGAGCAGCCCGGCGAGGGCGAGCAGGAACGGCGCGTGCGACGGCCGCCAGAACACGCCCATGGCCAGCTCGCCGCGCAGGTGGGGGTGCAGCTTCAGGACGCGCACGGCGTCGGCCCACTTCACGGCTTGTCGCACGTGATCGCGCAGCGACAGGCGGCGCACCTCGTGGAAGACGAGGGCGTCGGCGGCGAAGCGCACGCGCGCACCGGACGCGACCGCGCGGGCGCCGAGCTCGATGTCCTCGCCGCACGCCCGGCGGAACCACTCGTCGAAGCCGCCGAGGGCCTCGAGCAGGGCACGCGGATAGGCGACGTTCGCGGTGACGAACAGCCGGTTCGGGCCGCCCGCGGCGACGGTGTGCGTGCGCGGTCCCGCCTCCTCGCCGGCCCGCGGCTCGACCCGGCCCTGCACGACGGTGCCCTCCTCCGCCGCCGCGAGGAGGCCCTCCACCCAGCCCGGCGCGGGGGTGCAGTCGTCGTCGGTGAAGGCGACGAGCGGGGCGCGCGCGGCGCGCCACCCCGTGTTGCGCGCCGCCGCCGGGCCGCGCGACGCGCCGTGGCGCAGCAGCCGGACCGGATCGGGGACGCCGGCCGGCGGCGCCGAGCCGTCGTCGACGACGATCACTTCGAAGCGATCGGCGGCGAGCGTCTGCGCGCGCAGCGCGGCGAGGGCGGCGGCGAGGCCGGCGGGCCGGTCGCGCGTAGGGATGACCACCGTGACCTCCGGCCCCATGGCGCGGCAGACTACGGCGGCGTGAGGTCCATCCGCCTGCGGCGCGCGTACAACCGGCTCTGGTGGGCGCCGCGCGCGCGCAGCGTGCTGACCGGCCGGCTCTTCCGCCGCGACGCGCTCGACACGACGCACCTGCACGCCTTCCACGAAGGGAGCGCGCGCATCGGCCCACTCCAGCGCGAGGAGGCGCTCGTCCTCTTCGCCCTCGTGCGGGCCGTCCGCCCGCAGACGGTCCTGGAGTTCGGGTTCGGCGAAGGGCGCAGCGCCTTCAACTTCCTGCGCGCGCTCGACCGCGACGCGCGCCTCTACACGTTCGACGTCGACGAGACGGCCGCCCGCCTGGCGGCGCAGCTCTTCGGGGGCGACGAGCGCGTGCGCTTCCTCCGCAAGTCGCAGGGCGACTTCGAGCCCTCTGACGTCGAGGGCCGCACGGTCGACCTCGTGCTGCTCGACGGCGCGCACGACCTCGCGCTCAACCAGGAGACGCTGCGCCGCGTCCTCCCCGTGCTCGCCGGCGACGCGATCCT
>DASVRH010000021.1:0-2330 GCA_036388715.1 Solirubrobacteraceae bacterium
C
This sequence comes from Solirubrobacteraceae bacterium, assembly GCA_036388715.1. Lineage (GTDB taxonomy): Bacteria > Actinomycetota > Thermoleophilia > Solirubrobacterales > Solirubrobacteraceae > CADCVT01. Next base: position 2 of record DASVRH010000021.1, read on the forward strand.
CGCACCGAGACACCGTCGCCGGTCAACGCGCTCGGCGTCAAGGGCGTCGGCGAGGCGGGCACGATCGCCGCGTCGGCCGCGGTCACGAACGCGGTGATCGACGCGCTCAACCAGGTCGGCGTCGAGTACATCGACATGCCGCTCTCCCCCCTGCGGGTGTGGGAAGCGATCCAGCAGGCGAAGGGAGGTGTCCCGGCATGATCCCCGCGGACTTCGAGTACTGCGCGCCGGACACGCTCCAGGAGGCGGTGGCGCTGCTGGCCGAGGGCGGCGAGGACGCCAAGCCGCTCGCCGGCGGGCACTCGCTCATCCCGCTCATGAAGCTGCGGCTCGCGTTCCCGACGCTGCTCGTCGACCTGCGCCGCGTGCCGGGCATGGTCGGTTGCTCGCGCTCCAACGGCGAGTTCGTCATCGGCGCCATGACCCCGCACGCGACGCTCGAGCACTCGCCCGAGCTCGGGCTGCTGTGCCGCGCGGCAGGGACGATCGCCGACCCGCAGATCCGCCACCGCGGGACGATCGGCGGCTCGCTCGTGCACGGCGACCCCGCCTCCGACCTGCCGGCGATCCTGCTGGCGGCGGAGGGCAGCGTGACCGCCTCGGGACCGGACGGCGAGCGGACGATCGCCGCCGCCGACCTGTTCACGAACCTCATGGAGACGTCCGTCGCCCAGGGCGAGGTCGTCACCGAGGTGCGGATGCCGGCGATGGACGGCTGGGGCTTCGGCTACCAGAAGTTCAACCGCCGGGCCGAGGACTGGGCGATGGTCGCGGTCTCCGCGCTCGTGCTCGCGCGCGACGGCGTGTGCGAGGACGTCCGCATCGGGCTGACCAACATGGGCTCCACGCCGCTGCGGGCGCGCGCGGTCGAGGAGGCGCTGCGCGGCCAGCCGCTCGACGCCGAGCGGATCGCCGCCGCGGCCGAGCAGGCCGCCGAGGGCACGAGCCCGAGCGGCGACCTGAACGCGTCGCCCGAGTACAAGCAGCACCTGGCCCGGGTCATGACGCGCCGCGCGCTCCAGGAGGCCGTAGGCGCGGGTTGATCGGGGGCCTGATCCTCGCCGCCGGCGCCGGGACGCGGTTCGGCGACGACGCGAAGCTGCTGGCCGAGCTCGACGGGCGGCCGGTCGTCGAGCACGTCGTCGCCGCCGCGGCGGCGTCCTCGGTCGACCGCGTCGTCCTCGTGACCGGCGCGCACGATCTCCCCGCCTTCACCGGCATCGCCACCGTCCACTGTCCCCGGTGGAGGGACGGGCAGTCGGCGTCGCTGCGGTGCGGCCTCGCCGCGCTCGAAGGTGCGGACCGCGTCGTAGTGCTGCTGGGCGACCAGCCGGGCGTCACCGCGGCGGCGATCGACCGGATCGCCGGGCACCCGCCGGGCACACGCGCGGCGTACGACGGGCGGCCGGGGCATCCCGCTCTGCTCGGTCCCGAGCACATCGAAGCCGCGCAGAGGCTGCGCGGCGACGTGGGACTGCGAGACCTCGAGTGGAGGCTCGTCGAGTGCGGCGACGTCGCGTCGGGCGCGGACGTCGACACGCCCGAGGACCTCGAACGGAGCAGAGCCGGCGACCGCTAGGGTGGCCGCCGGCTCGCCCTGCTCCGGGCTTGGTGCGGCTAGTACCTGCTACTGCCGCGGAAGCCGTATCCGCCGGTCGTCGGGAACCCGACCAGCAGGACGAGAATCGCCGCGACGGCCGCCACGATGACGGGCAGGCCAAGAGCCGTGCAGAGCCAGAAGACGACTGCGGCGACGAGAATGGCGATCAGAAGACCGATCATGAGGTGTACCCCTTCCTCCGTGTTGGGTGTGACTCATCCTTCGATACCCATGAACGCTCGGACCGCTATCCGGTTGGTCAGTTGTTCGATTCTTCTTCTCGCGAGCGTGTGTCCGGAGGCGCAGGGGCGGCGCGTGCCCTCGCTCGGCGCCGTCGCCGACGCGCGCGCGTACGTGCAGCGGCACGAGGGCACGGCGCGCATCTCGTTCGCGGTGATCGACACGCGCGGGCGCCTGTTCTCGCGTGGTGGCAGCCGCGTCCACGAGTCGGCCAGCCAGACGAAGGCGATGCTGCTCGTCGCCTACCTGCGCCGGCTCGGCCGGCGACCGGTCCCGCGCGCGATGCGGCCGATCCTCGGCGCGATGATCCGCCGCTCCGACAACGGGGCGGCGCACCGCGTCCGCGCGCTGGTCGGCGACCCGGGCCTCGCGGCCGTCGGCCGTGCCGCGCGGATGCGCCATCTCGAGCTGAACGGCACGTGGTCGGACGTGGGCATCACGGCCGTCGACCAGGCGCGCTTCTTCCTCCGCTTCGACCGCCTCTGTCCG
>DASVRH010000022.1:0-7017 GCA_036388715.1 Solirubrobacteraceae bacterium
AGACGGCAGAGAGGACCACGGGCGCCCTGCTTCAATGGGGCGTCCGTGGGTTCTCGCCGCCTTCTGATCCTCGGCTCGACCGGCTCGATCGGCACGCAGGCGCTCGACGTGCTCGAGCGCACCGGCGGCTTCGAGCTCGCGGGCCTGTCGGCTGAGCGCTCCTGGGAGGCGCTGGTCGAGCAGGCGCAGCGCTTCGGCGTCGAGCGCATCGCGCTCAACGACGCGGACGCCGCCGCGCGGGCCGCCGAGGCGTGGACCGACGGCGAGGTCCTGGCCGGGCCCGAGGGGCTCGTCCGGCTGGTCGTCGAGTCCGGCGCCGAGCTGGTGCTCAACGCGCTCGTAGGGTCGGCCGGGCTGGGGCCGACGGTCGCGACCCTGGGGGAGGGCATCGACCTCGCGCTGGCCAACAAGGAGTCGCTCGTCGTCGGCGGCGAGCTGGTCACGGCGCTGGCGGAGGCGACCGGCGCGCAGATCATCCCCGTCGACTCCGAGCACTCCGCGCTGCACCAGCTGCTCTCCAGCGAGCGGCCGGGGGCGGTGGAGAAGCTCGTGCTCACGGCGTCGGGCGGGCCGTTCCGGGGCCGCACGCGCGACCAGCTGGTGGACGTCACCGTCGAGGAGGCGCTCCAGCACCCGACGTGGGCGATGGGCGGCAAGATCACCGTCGACTCCGCGACGCTCATGAACAAGGGCCTCGAGGTCATCGAGGCCCACCACCTCTTCGGCACGCCGTACGAGCGCATCGACGTCGTCGTGCATCCGCAGTCCATCGTCCACTCGTACGTCCTGTTGTGCGACGGCGCGGCGCTGGCGCACCTCGGCCACCCCGACATGCGCGTCCCCATCGCCTACGCCCTCCACCATCCCGAGCGCATCGACGTCCCCGTGCGCCCGCTCGACCTGGCGGAGGTGGGGGCGCTGACCTTCGAGCCCGTCGACGAGGACGCCTTCCCGTGCCTGCGCCTGGCGCGCGAGGCGGCGCAGGCCGGCGGCACCGCGCCGTGCGTGCTCAACGCCGCCAACGAGGTCGCCGTGCACGCCTTCCTCGCGGGCCGCCTCCCGTTCCTCGGCATCGCCGCGGTGATCGAGGACGCGCTCGAGCGCGTGCCCGCCCGCCGCGTCCACGCGTTCGAGACGCTCTACGAGGCCGACCGCGAGGCGCGCGCCGCCACCGCCGAGCTGATCGGGGCGCGCGCGTGAGCTGGATCCTTCCCGCGCTGCTGACGTTCGTCGGCATCGCCGTCCTCGTCGTGCTGCACGAGTTCGGGCACTTCCTAGCCGCCAAGGCGGTCGGGATGCGCGTCGAGAAGTTCTCGCTGTTCTTCGGGCCCTGGCTGTGGAAGGTGCAGCGCGGCGAGACGACGTACGGCATCGCCACGATCCCGCTCGGCGGCTACGTGAAGATCAGCGGGATGAACCCGCACGAGCCGCTGCCGCCCGAGGTGCAGCCGCGCGCGTTCTTCCGCCAGCCGGTGTGGAAGCGGATCGTCGTCATCGCGGCGGGACCGGCGGTGAACTTCGTGCTCGCCTTCCTGATCCTCTGGGTCTTCTTCTCGTTCGAGCCGATCGCCGACACCGACGCGCCGCCGCGGCCCGTCGTGGCGGCCGTCACGCCGGGAACGCCGGCCGAGGGCGTCCTGCGCGACGGCGACCGGATCCTGGCCGTCGACGGCGTGCGCGGCGACTCCGAGCGCCTGCGCGCGCAGATCGGCACGCACAAGTGCGCCATCGAGCCCGTCGACGGGTGCCGGGCCGCGCGCCCCGCGGTCGTCACCGTGGTGCGCGAGGGGCGCCGGACGCAGCTCACGGTCACGCCGGTCTACAACGCGCGGGACAAGCGCCCGCAGATCGGCTTCTCGTTCGAGACCGCCACGAAGGAGCTCGGCGCCGGGCAGGCCGCGAGCCACAGCGTCGACACGATGTGGTTCGTCACGCGGCGGACGGTCGAGGTGATCGCCGGGATCTTCTACGACAAGGAGAAGCGCCAGCAGGTCGGGAGCATCGTCGGCGGGTACGAGGCCACGCGGCGCACGTTCGAGTACGACGCCGCCCAGGCGATCGCGATCCTGGGGCTGATCTCGCTGTCGCTGGCGGTCATCAACCTCGCCCCGTTCCTGCCGCTCGACGGCGGCCACATCTTCTGGGCGCTGGCCGAGAAGCTGCGCGGAAGGGCCATCTCGTTCAGGACGATGGAGAAGGCGAGCGTCGCAGGGATGATGCTCGTCGTGCTTCTCTTCCTTCTCGGGGTAACGAACGATGTAGAACGATTGCAGGACGGAACGTTCGACCGCATTCGCTGAGAGACGGAGGAGATCGGGATGGAGAGCAGCACCGTCGACCGGGCCGAGACGCCCCTCGAGGAGGAAGTCGAGGCCAAGACCGTCATCGAGGCCTTCCACAGGACCGCGGCGGCGAACCCGTCGCGGACCGCGATCCGCACGAAGGGCGACGCGTTCTCGATTCCGTGGGGCGCGCTGCGCCAGCGCGTCGACAAGCTAGCCGCCGGGCTCTCGAAGCTCGGGCTGAAGCCGGGCGACACGCTCGCGCTGATGTTCCCGAACCAGTTCGAGTTCCACCTCGCCGACCTCGCGGGGATGACGATCGGCGCGACGCCGTTCTCGCTCTACGTCACGGCGTCGCCCGAGCAGATCAAGTACGTCGTCGGCGACGCCGGCGCGAAGGTCGCGGTCATCGACGAGCAGTTCGTCGACCGCTTCCAGAAGATCCGCGACGACCTGCCCGACCTCGAGCACATCGTCGTCGTCACCGACGGCGACGCGCCCGAGGGCTGCCTGCGCCTCTCCGACGTCGAGGACGATCCCGATCCCGACTTCGACGCCGAGGCCTCGGCCGCCAAGGTGAAGCCGTCGGACCTGCTCACGCTGATCTACACGTCGGGCACCACCGGGCCGCCGAAGGGCGTCGAGCTGACCCACGACAACCTGATCAAGTCGATCGAGGGCTTCAAGCAGCTCATCGACTTCCCGCCCGAGGGGCGCGTGATCTCGTGGCTGCCCAACGCGCACGTCGCGGAGCGCAACGCGCACCACTACATCCCGATCGTGATCGGGCTGGAGATCACGATCTGCGACGACCCGCGCAAGATCGGCGAGTTCCTGCCCGAGGTGAACCCGACGTGGTTCTTCGCGGTGCCGCGGATCTGGGAGAAGATCAAGGCGGGCCTCGAGGCGAAGCTCGGCAGCGCCCCCGAGGAGCAGGCGGAGGGCGCGAAGAAGGCGCTGGAGGCCGCGATCAAGAAGGTGAAGCTCGAGCAGGCCGGCGAGGAGGTGCCGGACGAGCTGGCCAAGGCGGTCCAGCAGGCCGACGAGAACCTGTTCGTGCACCTGCGCAAGGCGCTCGGCCTCAACGAGCTGCTGGCCTGCAACGTCGGCGCGGCGCCGACGCCGCCCGAGGTGCTCGAGTTCTTCCACGCCATTGGCGTCCCGATCGCCGAGCTGTGGGGCATGAGCGAGACCTGCGGCTACGGCACGACGAACCCGCCGCGCGGGAAGATCAAGATCGGCACGGTGGGCCCGCCCGCGCCCGGCTGCGAGGTCAAGCTCGGCGAGGACGGCGAGCTGCTCGTCAAGGGCCCGTTCGTCATGAAGGGCTACCGCAACCAGCCCGACAAGACCAAGGAGGAGCTCAAGGACGGCTGGCTCCACACGGGCGACGTCGCCGTGATCGACGAGGACGGCTACGTCAAGATCGTCGACCGCAAGAAGGAGCTCATCATCAACGCCGCCGGCAAGAACATGTCGCCGGCGAACATCGAGTCCGAGCTCAAGAGCGCCGGGCCGCTCATCGGCCAGGCGGCGGTCATCGGCGACGCGCGCAAGTACAACGTCGCGCTGATCGTGCTCGACGCCGACGGCGCGCCGGGCTGGGCGCAGAAGAACGGGATCGACGACACGTCGCTCTCCGCGCTGGCCAAGAACGACAAGGTGCGCGAGGCCGTGCAGGCCGAGGTCGACAAGGCCAACGAGCAGCTCTCGCGGGTCGAGCAGGTCAAGAAGTTCCACATCATCGAGGGCGACTGGGAGCCCGGCGGCGACGAGCTGACGCCGACGATGAAGCTCAAGCGCAAGCCGATCCTCGAGAAGTACGAGGAGGAGATCGAGGCGCTTTACGCGGACTAGCCCGCGGAAGCCACGGCGTCGCCGTGCGCGGGCCGCGGAAACCGCGGTCCGCGTGACTGCGGTGCCGGACGGTTGGTTGGGTCGGCGCCATGAGCCGACCCAGCCCCTCCATGATCGTCGCCGTCATCGCCCTCGTGGTGTCCCTGAGCGGGACCGCCGTCGCCGCGAAGACCATGATCACCCGCTCGAGCCAGATCCGGAACGGGATCGTCACGAGCGCGGACCTCAAGAACGGCAAGGCCGTCAGCGTCGCCGACCTGACGCCGGCCGCGCGACGCGCGCTGACGGGCGGGTCGGGTCCCGCCGGCGCCTCCGGACCGGCCGGCCCCCCCGGGCCGTCAGGGCCGCAGGGCGCCCCGGGCGCGGACGGCGCCACCGGCCCGAAGGGCGACACCGGAACGCCGGACACGTCGGACTTCTACGACAAGGCCGCGAGCGACTCGCGCTTCGTCGACGACGACGAGACCGCCGCCGACAGCACGAGGCTCGGCGGGGTCGTCTCGCAGGGCTGGACCTACGGCACCTTCGGCCCGATCAACACCAACTCGGGCCCCGAGTCGGCGAACCAGATCGCCTACGGGCGCCGCAGCCTGACCGCGCCCGCCTCGAACGTGCCGATCGTCGGGATCGACGGCCTCGGCCAGCTCAACGCGAGCTGCACGAGCGGCGACACCCTGCTCGAGTTCGTCAACGTCTCGGGCGGACAGCTGGTCGTCGTCGACGACAACGGCGGCGCGAGCGACTACGACCAGATCGACGACGGCTCGGTCGAGCAGGTGCTCAGTCACACGGCGGACGACGCGGCCGAGACGGTCGTCGTGCAGGTCGGCCGCGGTGAGACGGTCGGCGTCAGCGGCGGGGGCGAGGTCGCCACGCTGCTCGTCACCGCGATCAACGACGGCGGCACCTCCTGCATCGTCACCGCCCAGGCGATGGCGCAGCAGGGCGCGGCGGTCGCGCCCTAGCCGCGCCTGGCCGCTAGCCGCGGCTCTTCTTCTTCGCGCCGCACCTGCGGTACGTGCGGCGGAAGGCGATCTTGCGGCCGTCGTGCGAGGTCAGGCGGATGCGGACGCGCATCCGCCGGCCGCGCATGTTCACGTCGATCGGCGCGACCGCGGCCTCCTCGACGTTGTCCTCGACCTTCTTGCCGTTGACGAAGACCTCGGAGCGGACGATGGCCACGCCGGGCGGCATCGTCGGCCGGATCCGGATCCGCTCGCCGCGCCGCTTGCACCGCCGCGCCGCGGGGGCGCGGACGGAGTTCGACGCCTTGAACGGCGAGGGCGGCGGCGGGTCCTCGTTGCCGGTGGGCAGGTCATCCGGGACGCCGCCGGGATCGCCGGGGATGGTGATGCCGACGGCCGCGGGCGTGCCGACGGTCGCGTCGCCCTCACTCTGGCCCAGCGCGAGGCTGAAGCCCTGCTCCGGCTCGCCTCCGCCGTCGCCGAGCACCGACACGGCGACGGTCTTGGTCGTCTCTCCCGGCTCGAAGGTGACGATCTGGGAGACGGGCTCGAAGTCCTGGCCGGCGACGGCGGTGCCGCTGGTCGACGCGACCACGACCGCGCCGCGGCCGAGCGAGCCGGCCGACGCGTCGCGGACGACGTCCACCGAGGCGATCGTGCCCTCGGCGACCGTCTGGGCGCCGACGGCGAAGCCGACCGGGGCGGCGGGACGGGTGGTCATCTCGAGGTCGTAGCCGTCGACGATGTAGCCGTCGACCTCCTCGTTGTCGTCGGCGATCCACAGCTTCCACGTCCCGACGGGGTCGGTCAGGTCGAAGGCCGACAGGCTCGTGGCGCTCGCGGCGGGCGCGTCCGGAGCGGGGTCGGTGAAGGCCTCGTCGGTGTCGGGGCTGTAGGTCGTCGGCTTCCAGCGGGTGGCCAGGCTGCACTGGTTGACCTCGCCGGCGTTCTGCGGGAAGCCGTTCGTGGCCTCGTCGTCGAGGATGATCTCGTCCTGGGTCCACTGGCCGACGTTGCCGCAGACGTCCGAGACGAGCCAGACCCTGTCGCCGTTCGGCGACTCGAGGAACATGTCGACGTCGTCGTTGCGGTTGTGCGTCAGCCCGTCGAGCTTCACGTCGAGGTCGGTGACGACGACGTCCTCGGGCGTGAGCACGTCGAGCTCGGCCGGGTACGGGTCGGCGGGCGGGACGCCGTCGCTGCCGTCGCCGGGGATGTGGATCAGCGACGAGCCGATCGAGACGTCGAGCGACCACGAGTCGATCTTGGTGCCGGTCTCGCCGCCGTGGTCCGCGTCGTCGGTGACGTAGAGCGTCCAGCGACCGTTCGGGTTCTCCCCGTTCAGCGCGTCGAGGTCGAGGCCCGCGGTGGGGAACGCCGGGTCCGTGTCGCCGCCGGGATCCTCGTCGGTCGGCCGCCCGTCGTCGCCCGAGCAGTCGCTGGCCGAGGTGAAGAGGTTCGCGGCGTCCTGGTCGACGGTGAAGGCGCCGAACTCGAACCCGCCGGGCCCGCCGCACGCGTCGGAGATCAGGAGGATCTCGGTGCCCTCCGGCGAGCGGAGGTGGATGTCGAGGTCGTTGGGGTCGTTGTGAACGGGGAGGATCGAGACGTCGACGTCGATGATCGGGCCGAACTCGTTGGAGACGACGAGCTGCGAGGTCACGTCGCCCGCGCCGTCCGGGATGTCGGCGTCGGTGCTCTGCGTGTGCACGCCGGCCGCCGCGGGAGCGGTTGTCGCCAGCGCGGCGAGAAGCGTGGTGGCGGCGAGCACGAGGGCGCGCCGGGGGTGTCTCCGAGGGGCAGTCATCCGTGACCTCGCAGGCCACGGTACTGGCGCTCCCGGCGGCTGGTCAACCCTGGACGCTCGACGGATTTCTCGCGTTGTGTCCAGTGACGTGGGCCGCGGTCACGGC
>DASVRH010000023.1:0-3218 GCA_036388715.1 Solirubrobacteraceae bacterium
CGACCGGCGCGACCGGCGCGCAGGGCGAGGCCGGCGCCGCCGGCCCGGCCGGCCCGCAGGGCGCGACGGGCCCGCGCGGCCCGGCGGGGAGCGTCAAGTTGTCGCGTTGCCGCAAGGCCAAGCGCGGCAAGCAGGTCTGCCGCGCGACGATCGCCGGCAAGAAGGCGACGATCACGCTGCGCCGCACGGCGAGGCGCGTGTCGCTGATGCGCGGTGGGCGCCGCTACGCGACCGCGCGCGTCGTGCGCGCCGCGGGCGGCACTCGCCTCGAGAACGTGCGCATCCTGCGCCCGCTCACCGGCGGGCACTACACCGCGCGCTAGGACGTCGATCGCGGGGGCGCCGTCATCCGGCGGCGCCCCGGCGTCACGCCCGCAGGCCCTCGAGCAGGACCAGCAGCGTCGCCTCGACCTGCGAGCGCGTCGCCTCCGGGTCCTCCGCGTTTGCGAGCATGAGCGCCGCCTCGGAGAGCGAGGCGATGAGCAGGTGCGCGAGGCTCGTGACGTCGGCCGGGCGCAGCACGCCCTCGTCCATCGCGCTCTGCAGGACGAACGTCATCGCGGCCACGCCGTAGTTGTGGCCCACGGCGCGCCAGTCCTGCCAGCCGAGGACGGCGGGGGCGTCGACCAGCGTGATCCGGCGCAGGCCCGGGTCGGTGCACGCGTCGAAGAAGGCGCGCATGCCCACGACGAGCCGCTCCCACGGATCCTCGACGCCCTGCATCGGCTCGGCGCTCTTGGCCACGAGCTCCTGCTCGGCCTCGACGTGGACCGCGCCGAAGAGAGCGCGCTTGTCGGCGAAGTGGTGGTACATCGCGCCGCGCGTGACGCCCGCGCGCTGCACGACCTCGTTCGTGCCCACCGCGGTGTAGCCGCGCTCGGCGAACAGCTCGCGCGCGGCGGCGATCAGCTTCGCGCGCGTGGCCTCGCCGCGCTCGGCGCGCTTGTCGGCGGGAGGATTCGGCACCCGCCGAAGGTTATGCGGCCGTCCTAGACCTTCACGCCGCGATCGGTGAGCCAGTCGGCGATCGGCTGCGGCGGGTCGCCGGAGAACTCGGCGCGGGCGGCGAGCGTGAGCAGCTCCTCGTCGGCGGGGTCGTCGTCCACCATGTCGCGGCGGTGGGCGAGGTAGAGGACGATCGCCTGCGCCATCGTCACCGCGGGCTCGTCGTCGGCGCCGAAGCCGAGGCGCTCCTCGAGGTTCTCGAAGCCGGTGGCCGGCGCGTCGTCGTCCTCGAAGCGCAGCTCGAACTCGGCGACGGCGGGATCGTCGTTGTCGGGATCGACGGCCTCGACCGCGCGGCGGACGAGGTCGGAGATCGTGATCGGGTCTGGATTCCGGGCCATGCGACGGCCCTACCCGGTGAGCACCCGGGCAGTCGTCGCGAAGTGGAGCTTGGCGACCTCGCGGAGGCCGGCCTCGCCTCTCCCCTCCACGATCGCCCGGCCGGCGGCGTAGACCTGCGGCGAGCCTCCGCCCTTGGGCAGCCCGCCGAGCCGGCGCAGGAACTCGTCGCGGGCGAGGACCGAGGCGGCGGCGACCGCGACGTCGGCCTCGGCGCGCGGGAACTGGACGACGCGCAGCCCGCGCTCGCGCGTGCCCGCCAGCAGCCGGCGCTCGATCACGCGCGCGTCGGCGAACTGGTCGACGATCGCGTACGCGGGGTCGGCCCCGGCGGCGAGCAGGTCCTCCAGCGACCGCGCGTGCGCCCAGGCGAGCAGGTCGTTCAGCCGCCGCCCCTCGCGCCGGAACTGCTCGTAGAGGTCGTTGTAGCGCGGCGGGGCGAGCACGGTGATCGCGTGCCGCACCCGCGAGCGCAGCTCCGGCGCCATCCTCGTCACGCGCCCGTCGCTGAGCTTCTTCGAGTCCGCCACGCCGAGGTCGACGAGCAGGTCGGAGGGGTCGACCTCGACCGCCGCGCTGACCAGCGGCCCGAAGTAGTCGCCCTTGCCGCTCTCGTCGACGCCCACCCACGGCCGGTCCCGCGGCAGGTCGACAGGCAGGGCCGGCGGGTCGTCGGCGAGGTCGGCGACGAGCTTCTCGAGGACCTCCCTGCCCTCCCCCTTCCCCTGGACGCGCGCGGTCCCGGTGCGCCAGACGGTCACGGTCGCGCCGTCGAGCTCGTAGCGGAACAGCTCGCCTGAGCCGCGCGCCTCCCGCTCGGCCGCGCCGGCCTGGACGACGGCGGCGCGGAGAGCGGCGGGGTCGAGCTTCACTCGGCGTCGATCGGGGGGAACTCGCCGGGGACGCCGCGGCGCCGCCGGTCGCGCAGCACGCGCTGGTCGGAGTGCGCGTCGCCCTCGCGCGAGCGACGCTCGGCCCGGCGCCGGTCGATGATGACCTCGACGTTCGGGTCGTCGGCGTAGTACTCGGCCAGCTTCTCGTAGAGCTCGGGAGCGAGCTCCTCCGGGACGACGCAGTAGATCACGGGCGCAGAAGAATAGGTCAGACGAGGGCGAGCTCGCCGCGCTCGTCCGCCGCGGCGTTCGCGACGCGGTCCTCGTCGTCGAGCTCGGCGAGCTCCGCGCCCTGCGCGATGACCCGCACGCCGGCGGCCTCGTCGGCCAGGTCGACCTCGTAGCGGTACCACGACAGCTCCCACGCCACGGTGATGCCGACGACGCTGCCCTCGGTCGCCGACGGGCGCACCGCGACGAGCGGCTGGCCGAGCGAGCGTGCGACGCCGGCGACCGTCCGCGGATGCTCGCTGGCGTTGAACAGCTCGAGCGCCCGCGACTTCTTCAGGTCGGCGTTCGTGGGGATCGCGTGGACGTGCCGCGGCTCGCGCGGCGGCTCGAAGGCGGGCTCGGGCTCCGGCTCGGGCTCGGGCTCGTAGTCCATCGGGCCGTCGAACAGCGCCTCCGCCCCACCCGGGACGAGCTCCTCGTGGCCGTTGTCGCGCCGGCGCCCGAGGCGGCCGAGGAACGACCGCCGCCGGCCGTCGCCCGTCCGTCGCGTCCCGGTCGCCAGGTCCAGGCCCTCGCGGATCCACCCCTCGTGCGTCGCGCGGGCGGTGCACAGCTCGCACACCATCCGCCGCGCGCCGCCGGCGAGGAAGACGTCGGCGTTCTCGCCGCGGAGCAGCGTGCGCCCGCAGACGTCGCAGGCGACGGCGGCGTGTGAGGTGGTGATCGACTTCCGCGTCAAGACCACCCGAGGGTAGTGCGGGAGCACGAGAGGCCCGCTTCGCGCCCCTCGCGCCCTCCCGCGGGGGGGGG
>DASVRH010000024.1:0-4756 GCA_036388715.1 Solirubrobacteraceae bacterium
CCCCCGCGACGCCGTTCGCGCCCGGCGCGCCGGGCGCCCCGGGGGCGCCCGCGGGGCCGCGATCGCCCACCGGCCCGATGCGCGCCCAGCGGACGCGCTGCTCGCCGCGGCGGCACTTCCGGCCCGAGCCGACGATGCGCACGGCGCGCGAGTCGCGGTCGACGCAGGCGTGGATGCTCGAGCGCGACGACGGGCCCGTCTGACTGACCGCGACCCCGGTCAGCAGGATCGCCGCGAGGATGCCGAGGACGATCGCCGGCGTCCCCAGGCGGCCGAGGCGGCCACGCTCCGCGCGCGGGGTCCGCGGCCGCTCGGGCGGCTCGACCTCGAAGCGGATCACGAGCACGCGAACCTCGCCTCGCCGTTGTCGTCGTAGGTCAGCGCGATCTCCCCGTCCGGGCACGGCATTCCGTCGAAGTCGCCGAACTCGAACTCGCCCCGCGGCCCGCGCGCGCCCTGCGGGCCCGCGCCCCCGGTCGCTCCTGCCGGTCCCGCGGCCCCTGCGGCGCCGGCCCGTCCCGCCGGTCCGGCCGCTCCCGCGGCGCCCGCCGAGCCCCGACCGCCGTCGCGGCCCCAGCGGATCCGCCGCTCGCCGCGGCGACAGCCCGCGCCCGCCTTCGAGAGCCGCAGCGCGCCGCTCTTCCGATGGACGCACCCCGCCTTCGCCTCCGGCGACGACCCGCCCTCCTGGCCGGAGGTCAGCGCGGTCGCGCCGACCACCCCGGCGGCGACGATCCCTGCCCCCAGGACCCAACGAGCGATGTGAATCCGACGCACTCTCCGTCCGTCCCTGACGCTCGGCACCGTACGCCCCGGCCGTGACGACTGCAACTCAGCCGGCGGGCTCGCCGCCCGGCGGCCCGAAGTACTCGAGCACCTTGGCCGGGACGCCCGCGGCGACGCAGAAGTCGGGGACCGGCCTCGTCACCACCGAGTTCGCGCCGATCCAGGCGCGGCGGCCCAGGTCGGCGATGATCGTGCACTTCGAGGTCACGACCGCGTCGTCGGCGATCGTGATGGGGGTCAGGTCGTAGCCCTGCGCGAGCATCGGCCTGTCGAGGTCGCGGAAGCGGTGGTTGCCGTCGACGACGATGCTCGACTGCCCGAACATGCAGCGCTCGCCGATGTCGATCGTCGAGCTGCACTGGATGAGGACGTAGTAGGTGAAGACGGTGCCCCCGCCGATCCGCACCGTCGCGCCCTTGTGCAGCTCGATGCGGAAGCCGCGGCGGAACTCGACGTTCGGCCCCACGACGAACGTGCCGCCCTCGGGACAGAAGAACGAGAAGCCCGGGCCGAGGTAGACCGGCCCCGCGAAGCGGATGTCGCAGTGCGGGTGGCGCCAGAGCAGCCAGCGCTTGCGCGCGGCGGAGGCGATCCGCGGGCCCCACGAGTAGGACGCGCGGCGGAGCAGGTGCTTCACGACGACGCCTCCAGGGCCACGTGCCACTGCCGCATCCCCTCGCGGGCCGGCGGCCGGTGGAAGCCGCGGCGCGCGACGCGGCCGAAGCCGGCGACGCGCAGCCAGCCGCGCAGCGCCGCGAGGTTCGGCCGCCACCAGTTGAACGGCGTCTCGGCGGGCTCGAAGCGGGCGTAGGGCCGGCGGACGAGCGACGGCCCGAGGAGGACCGGCTCGAGCAGCAGCAGCGTGCCGCCCGGCGCGAGGACCGAACGCATCCGCTCCAGCGCGCCGACCGGGTCGCGCAGATGCAGCAGCAGCGCGCCGCAGAACGCGACGTCGACGGGGCCGCCGATGGCGTCGCGCTCGAGCGCCCGCACGTCGCACGCGACGCGCTCGACCTTCGAGTCCAGCGCCTCCGACGCCAGCCGGAACCCGAGGCCGAGCTCGACGCCGAGCCGGTCGGCCTCGGCGCGGAGGTGCTCGCGCCGGTGCGGCGGCCAGTCGGCGTCATGGGCGGCCTCGACGTCGGTCGCCACCACCGCAGCGCCCCGCTTCTCCATCTCGAAGGCCCAGAAGCCGTCGTAGGTGCCGACGTCGAGCGCGCGCCGCCCGGCGAGGTCGCGCGGCAGCACCTTCGGAGCCACGCCGCGGAGGTCGATCATCCCGGCCGTCACGCCCTGCGGGCCGAGGTCGATCGTGTGGTACCAGCGGCGGTTGTCCTCCGTCATCCGCGCGAAGCGTACGCGCGGGCGTGCGCCTCGCACACGCGCTCGACGAAGCCGGAGAGCGTGTGGCGCCGCGCGGTGGCGAAGCCCTCCTCGCGCAGGCGGGCGCGCAGCGCCTCGTCCCCGGCCAGGCGCCGCACCGCCGCCGCCAGCCCCTCGGCGTCGCCCACCGGGTGCAGCAGGCAGTTGCGCCCGGAACGCAGGTACTCGCCCGAGCCGCCGGTGCCGGTCGCGACGACGGGCCGCCCGACGGCCATGGCCTCCAGCGGCACGAGCCCCCACGGCTCCTCCCACTCGGTCGGGAACAGGACGGCGTCGGCGTCGGCGTAGGCGGCGGCCAGCGCGTCGGGCCCGAGCAGGCCGGTCAGCCGCACGCGCGGGTCGCGCGCGAGCTCGGCGGCGAACGCGTCGTCGCCGGCGCCCGCGACGATCAGCGTCGTCTCCTCGGGCAGGTGGTCGAGGGCGGCGACGGCGGTCCGGTGGCCCTTGCGCGCGTCGATGCGGCCGGGCAGCAGCAGCCGCCAGCGCCACGGCCGCGGCTGCTCGGGCTCGAAGCAGCGTTCGTCGTAGCCGGAGTGCAGGACCTCGGCGGTCGGCGGCGCCCAGCCGTTCTCGCGAGCGCGGTCGAGGGTGTGCCGCGAGACGAAGAGGCCGTGCCCGAGCGCCTCGGCCGGCGGCAGGCGCTTGCGCCGTCGCTGGAGCGCGCGGTCGACGCGCGGCCCGTAGATCAGCCAGTCGTCGTGAACGACGCTCAGCGTCGGGACGCCGTTCACCGCGCCGAGGAGGCGCAGCGACATCCCGCCCATCGACCACCAGCTCACGACGTCGGCGTCCCGCGCGGCGCGCAGCAGGACGCCGCGGTTGTGGCGCTCGAGCGTGCGCACGGCGATCGGCCCCATGTACGGGAAGCGGTGCTCGCGCCAGTACCAGCGCAGGGAGCGGTCGATGCCGGGCTCGACGTCGGGCTCGTCGTTGAAGCGCGTGTCGGTCGTGAGAACGTGGACGTCGTGGCCCTCCGCGCGCAGCCCGGCCACCGCCGCCTGCCACATCCGCTCGTACCCGCCGAGGTGCTGCGGCGGGTACAGGTTGCCGACGGTCAGGACGCGCACTCCCCTACGATCCCCCGCCGTGATCGACCCCGGGATCTTCAAGGCCTACGACGTCCGCGGGCTCTACGGCGAGCAGATCGACGAGGACACCGCGTACGCGATCGGGCGTGCCTTCGCGCGTGTCCTGTCCGACCTCGGCGGCAAGCCCGTCGCGGACCTGTCGATCGGCCTCGGCCACGACATGCGCCTCACCGCCCCGGCGCTGACCGAGCGCTACCGGCAGGGCATCGTCGACGAGGGCGCGTCCGTCCTCGACGCCGGGCAGGTCGGCACCGAGATGGTCTACTACCTCGTCGGCTCGCGCGAGCTCGACGGCGGGCTGATGTGCACGGCCTCGCACAACCCGAAGGCGTACACCGGGGCGAAGCTCGTGCGCGAGGGGGCGATCGCCCTCTCCGGCGACCAGGGCATCCAGGACATCCGCCGGCTCGTCGAGGCGGGTCTCGGTGACGCGCGCGGCGGGGGCTCCTCCGAGAAGGTCGAGATCTACGACGAGTTCCACAGCGCGGCGCTGAAGTTCATCGACCCCGGCAACGTCAAGCGCCTGAAGGTCGTCGTCGACGGCGGGAACGGGATGGCGGGGCCGATGGTCGGCCCGCTGCTCGACCAGCTGCCGCTCGACCTCGTCAAGCTGCGCTGGGAGCCCGACGGCAACATGCCCGACGGCGAGCCGAACCCGCTGCTCGAGCAGAACCGCCGGCTGATCATCGACACGGTCCGCTCCGAGGGCGCGGACCTCGGCATCGCGTGGGACGGCGACGCCGACCGCTGCTTCTTCATCGACGACAAGGGCGACTTCGTCGACGGCGACTTCCTCACCGCGATCCTCGCCGAGCACCTGCTGGCCAAGAAGCCGGGTGCCGCGATCCTCTACGACGTCCGCGCCTCGCGCGCGGTGGCCGACGTCGTCGAGCGCGCGGGCGGCAGCGCGCACGTCAACCGCGTCGGGCACGCGTTCTTCAAGACGCGCATGCGCGACGAGGGGTCGATCTTCGGTGGCGAGGTCTCGGGGCACTACTACTTCCGGGACTTCTACAACGCCGACTCCGGGACCGTCCCCGCTCTGCTCGTGCTGGAGAAGCTGTCGGTCGAGGGCGCGAAGCTCTCCGATCTCGTCGGGGCCTTCCGCTCGAAGTACTTCATCTCCGGCGAGATCAACTCGACCGTCGAGGACGGCGAGGCGAAGATGCGCGCGATCGAGGAGCGGTACGGCGACGCGCGGATCGGCCACCTCGACGGCGTCTCGGTCGACTACGACGACTGGCACTTCAACGTCCGCCCGTCGAACACCGAGCCGCTCCTGCGCCTCAACCTCGAGTCGGTGGCCTCGGTGGAAGACATGGAGCGCCGCCGCGACGAGGTGCTGGCCGTCATCCGCGCGTGAGCCCGGCGCCCGACCGCCGCGCCAGGATGCCCGTGAGGCCCAGATGGTCGATGTGCTGGTGGGTGACCACCAGCAGCTCGAGGTCCTCGATGGCGTGGCCGCGCTCGCGCAGCGCCCGTTCGAGCTCATCGAGCGC